>JANONM010000194.1:0-1939 GCA_031420855.1 Hyphomicrobiales bacterium | reverse complement strand
CGCTTTCAGCGGGTGTTATCAGGTCAACATCATTGGGCAACCACCAATTCAGCTTGAGGAACACTTTCAAGACCTATTCCCCCACATCCAAGGCCAATGCCATCCGCGCCCTTACGATGGATGCCGAGCAAAAGGCCAATTCCGGCCATCCCGGTGCACCCATGGGGTTGGCAGACGTGGCGACGGTGCTGTTTTCGAAATTCCTGAAATTCGACCCCGCCGAGCCAAATTGGCCGGACCGGGACCGTTTCATTCTCTCCGCCGGCCATGCTTCCATGTTGCTCTACAGCTTGTTGCATCTGACAGGCTACGCGGACATGACCATCGAGCAGATAAAGAACTTCCGCCAATTCGGCTCGATTACTGCGGGCCACCCGGAATATGGCCATGCCACGGGCATTGAAACCACCACTGGCCCGCTGGGACAGGGCCTTTCCAATGCCGTGGGTTTTGCCCTCGCAGAGCGTCATCTGAATGCCCGCTTTGGCGATCTGATGAACCACAAAACCTATGTCATCTGCGGCGACGGCTGCCTGATGGAGGGCATCTCCCAGGAAGCCATGGGCCTCGCCGGGCATTTGAAGCTGTCAAATCTCATCGTCATCTGGGACGATAACAACATTACCATCGATGGCCGCGTCTCGATGTCGGACTCGACCGATCAGGTGAAGCGCTTTGAAGCTTCGGGCTGGAAAACCATTCGCTGCGATGGTCTCGACCAGGCCGACGTCGAACGCGCCCTCACTGAGGCCCAAACCGCCGACCGCCCGGTGATGATCGCCGCCAAAACCATCATCGGCTTTGGCTCGCCCAACAAGAAGGACTCATATCAAGCCCACGGCTCACCGCTGGGTGATGCTGAAATTGCTTTGGTCCGCAAAGAACTGGGCTGGGATGCCGCCCCCTTCGTCATTCCCACCGATATTCTCAGCGCATGGCGTCAAGTTGGATCACGTGGTGCCGAGACCCGCAAAGCCTGGGAAAGCCGCCTTGCATCATCCGATCACAAAGCCGAACTCACCCGCCTGTTCAAGGGCGACCTGCCCTCCAACTTCGGCGCGGTGATCTCTGACTACAAAAAAGCCCTGGCCAAAAACCCGCCCCACATCGCCACCCGCAATTCCTCGCAAAACGCGTTGGATGTGATTAACCCCGCTGTACCAGAAACCATCGGCGGCTCAGCCGATCTCACGGGTTCCAACAACACCAAGTCGAAGGATTTAAAGGTGCTGTCTGCCGCCGATTATGCCGGCCGCTACATGCATTGGGGCATCCGTGAACACGGCATGGCCGCCGCCCTGAACGGCATGGCCCTGCACGGCGGCGTTATCCCCTATGGCGGAGCGTTCTTCTGCTTCACCGACTATTGCCGCCCGTCCATGCGGCTGGCGAGTTTGATGGGCATCCGCTCGATCTTCGTCATGACCCACGACTCAATCGGCCTCGGCGAAGACGGCCCCACCCATCAACCCGTCGAACATCTCGCTGCAGTGCGCGTCATCCCCAACCACATCGTCATGCGCCCCTGCGATGCTGTCGAAGCGGTGGAATGCTGGCAGATCGCATTGGAGAGCAAGACCACGCCATCCACACTGGTGCTGACACGGCAAAAGCTGAAGCCTGCGCGTTTGACCTATTCCGCGAAAAATCTTAGCGCCGGGGGTGCCTATGAAGTCGTCGGCCATGCGAGAAAGACAAAGGTGGTCATTTTCGCCAGCGGCAGCGAAGTCGAAATCGCCATCGCAGCGAAAGAGCTGCTGGACAAAAAAGGCATCAACACCCGCGTCGTCTCGGTGCCCTCCATGGAACTCTTCGAACGCCAATCAAAAGCCTACAAAGCAACCGTCATGGGCACCGAAAAAATCCGCATCGCCGTCGAAGCAGGCCTCCGCCAAGGCTGGGACCGCTACATCGGAACCGAAGGCAAATTCATCGGCAT
>JANONM010000193.1:0-3961 GCA_031420855.1 Hyphomicrobiales bacterium | reverse complement strand
ATGAAAGCTTCATAGATGCTGTTGTTTCAGGCTCTTCCTATCTGCGCCGCTTGATCTTCGAAGACCCTATCCATGCCGTGAATTGTTTGAACGGCAACCCGGAAACCATGCTGGCGGAAGTTTGTTTGGAAGCCACAAAAGTCGACCAAGCCCCAAATATCGACGAGGCAAAGCTTCAACTTCGCCAAGCCAAGTCGCGTTTTGCATTGCTTACTGCCTTGTGTGATCTGGGTCGTGTTTGGTCCCTCGAAAATGTTACTGAAGCTATGACACGTTTTGCCGACAGCGCCGTTCAAGCCACTGTCAATTTTCTGCTGCTCGAAGCTCATGCAGCGGGTAAACTGACACACATAAACCCACAAAATCCCTCAATAAATTCAGGTTACGTCGTGCTGGCCATGGGCAAGCATGGGGCACATGAACTGAATTATTCCAGCGACATCGATCTCATTGTTTTGTTCGATGCCGCCATAGCGCCACTCGCTGACAGCATCGAACCGACAAAGTTCTTCGTCAAACTCACCCAGCGACTGGTGGACGTGCTGCAAGATATCACACCTGATGGCTATGTGTTCCGCACTGACCTGCGCCTGCGCCCTGATCCCCGCGCCACGCAAGTTGCCATCGCCATTGAATCGGCTGCCACCTATTATGAAAGCCTCGGCCAAAACTGGGAACGCGCTGCCTACATCAAGGCCCGGCCCGCAGCGGGTGACATGGCCTTGGGCGAAGAATTCCTCGCCCGCCTCAAGCCCTATATCTGGCGCAAATATCTCGACTTCGCTGCCATCAACGACGTGCAATCGCTCATTCGCCAAATCCACGCCGTGAAAGGCCACGGCGAAATTGCCGTTGAGGGTCATAACCTCAAACTCGGGCGCGGTGGCATCCGTGAGATTGAGTTCTTTGTGCAAACCCAACAGTTGATTGCCGGAGGCCGCAACAAAAATCTGCGGGGCCGCCGCACCTGTGACATGTTGCAAGCCCTCGCTGCGGCGCAATGGATCAAACCGCAAGTCGCCGCAGATTTGCAAGCCGCTTACATATTCCTGCGCACGCTGGAACATCGCGCCCAAATGGTCGACGACCAGCAAACCCATCTCGTGCCGAGCGGCAACAAGTTTGAAAACTATGCCCGCTTCAGCGGCTTCGAAACAGCCGAGGCCCTGCGTCAGGCCTTGCGCCAAACCCTGGAAACCGTCAAATCCCATTCATCCCGCCTGTTTGAAAGTGCCGATGCCTTGGCCTCAGACACCGGCAGCCTGGTATTCACGGGTGGCGAAGATGACCCTGATACGATGGAGACCCTGTCCAAACTCGGCTATCGCCAACCCTCAGAAGTTTCCGCCATTGTGCGCGGCTGGCATTTCGGCAGTTATCACGCCACCAGAGATCGCCGCGCCCGTGAAGCCTTGACCGAACTGATGCCCAAACTGCTGCAAGCCCTCGCGCAAAATGGCGACGCCGACCGCAGCTTTTTTGGTTTTGATGGTTTTCTCAAAGGCCTGCCCGCAGGTGTGCAATTGCTCTCGATGTTGAAAGCCAATCCTGAACTTCTGGCATTGATCGCCAGCATACTGGGAACCGCCCCACGACTCGCATTGGGCTTGAGCCGCCAACCCCGTGTGTTGGAAGCCGTTTTGGAACCGGGTTTCTTTGGCGATTTGCCAAATCCCACCGCTTTGGCCAATGCACTCGACCAGCAAACCGAAGGAGCGGTATCGCTCGACGACATCATGGACCGCGCCCGCATATTTGGCCGTGAACAGAAATTTCGCGTCGGGGTGCGTGTGCTGTCGGAAACCGTCAGTGCCGAAGCAGCGGGCCTGGGTTTTGCCAATCTGGCAGATGTGCTGCTGACGCGTTTGTTGACCGCAACAGAAGCCCATATGGCTGCGGCCCACGGAACCATTCAAGGCGGCGAGGTGGCTATCATCGCCATGGGCAAATTGGGGGGCCGCGAAATGACGGCGGGGTCCGATCTGGATCTCATGCTGGTTTATGCCCATGCCACGGGCGCAGAAGTTTCGAACGGCGACCGGCCTCTGTCGGTCGGCCAATACTATGCCCGATTGGCCCAACGCTTCATCGCGGCGCTGTCGGCGCCCACGGCTGAAGGCGTGCTCTATGAGGTGGACATGCGGTTGCGTCCCTCCGGCAGCAAAGGCCCGGTTGCCGTTAGTCTTGCCAGTTTTGTTTCCTATCAAAAACAATCGGCCTGGACCTGGGAAAAGCTGGCCCTCACCCGCGCCCGGATTGTCACGGCTCCACCCGGTCTTGGCTTGCGCTTGAACGCCGCCATCGCATCCAGCCTGTGCAGTCCCCGCGATGAAATCGTCACACGCAAAGACGTGGTGGACATGCGCGGTCTGATGCTGCGTGAACACAAGGCCACATCGCCTTGGGAGATCAAGCGGGTGCGTGGTGGATTGGTGGAACTGGAATTCATCGCGCAATTCCTGCAACTGCTGCATGCTCCCCTGATCCCGGAAATTCGCAGCACCAACACCTTTCAGGCCCTCAGCAATCTGCGCGATCACCAGATTCTGGCTGCGCCAGATGCCGACGTGCTGTTGAGTGCGTGGCAACTTTACAGCCGATTGACGCAAATCCTCCGGCTTTGCCTTGAGGGCGAGTTTGATCCGCAAGTGTCCCTGCCTGGTTTGAACCGTGCCGTGGCGCAAGCCGCCCAGATGCCGGATGTCGGTGCCACGCAAGCCCTGTTGGCTGAACACCAGGTGGCGGTTGCACAATTGTTTGACAAAATCATTGGTCCGCCGGTTTTTTGATTTTTCCAGCGACGGAATTTCCACTCCTCTGGCGTCTAAGGTGCAGAAGCGCGTTTCTGAACACCCATCATCAACAGGAGGAACCCATGAATTTTCGTAAAACCACCTTACTTGGCCTCGGCTTCGTCGCCCTTGCCAGTTCCATCGCCACCGCTGCTTTCGCCAATGAACCCTATTTTCCCCGTGGCGAAAAGGCCTTTCAGCGCCTTGACACCAACAAGGATGGCCGCATTTCAACTGCCGAATTTGCCCCCGTCATGGACAAACGCGTGGCCTCCATGGACAGCAATGGCGACAAGGCCCTGACGGCAGCCGAAATCGATGCCGCGTTGATGAAAACTGTTGAACGCCGCCGCACCCGCATGATGCAACTGCTCGATGCCAACAAGGACGGCACCATCACCGAAGCCGAGCTTGACGGCGTGGTTGAAGACATGTTTGACAAAGCCGACGCAGACCATAATGGTGGCGTTGACATGGCTGAACTCCGCTCTTTCAAACGTGCCAAATGGCGCAAAGTCTTGGTTGAGGGGCAAAAGCCGAATTCAGGTGCGCAGAAATAGTATTGTTGGCATTGGATTGAACAGTGACGGGCATATCGGCCGCATTGAACTTGCAGGCACTGCATCAGCCAACTGATGCAGTGTTGCTTGCCGCCGCCGCCCGCCAGGACCATTCAGCCTTTTCCACTTTGGTCGGTCGCTATTACGACCTGGTACACCGGGTTGTCTGGCGCACCACCAATGGTCACGCCGATGCCGCAGATATTGCCCAGGAAGCATTCTTGCGTCTCTGGAAATATCCGTCACAGGTGCGTGAGGCGTAGGCCCTGAAAGGCTGGCTCATGCGCGTGGCCAGCAACTTGGCCATGGACCGCTTTCGCCATCGGCCTTTGCAGGATATTGATGACGCGGGCGGGGTGGCCGACACCAGACCCAATGCCGAGCAGGTTTTGAACCGCAAATGGGCTGCATCGACCGTCGATCAAGCCATTGGCCAATTGCCGGAACGCCAACGCCTGGCTTTGTCGCTGGTGCATTTTGAACAAATGAGCAATGGCGAAGCAGCCGCGATCATGGAGATTTCGGTGGACGCACTTGAATCACTTCTCGCCCGTGCCCGCCGCACTTTGAAAGAATTGCTTGCCGCAGAAAAAGACAATCTGCTGGCCA
>JANONM010000192.1:0-4150 GCA_031420855.1 Hyphomicrobiales bacterium | reverse complement strand
TGAGGTTGTATTCTATCCCTCTCCCTGAGGTGCGAGCCCTTGCGAGCCTCGAAGGGCCGACGCTCGATTTATCCCGCAATCGCCTGCTTCACATCGGCCAGCAGATCCTTAACATCCTCAAGTCCCACCGACAGGCGCAGCATGCCGTCGGTGATGCCCATCATGGCGCGGGCTTCTGGGCCGATATTGCGGTGGGTGGTGGATGCGGGATGGGTCATCAAGGACTTTGCATCGCCCAGGTTGTTGGAGATATCCACGAGGCACAGATTGCGCAGGACATCGAAGGCTCTTGGCTTGCCGCCTTCAACCTCAAAAGTCACCATGGTGCCGCCGCTTTTCATTTGTTTGCGGGCCAGAACTGCCTGTGGATGGCTATCGAGGAAAGGATAAATCACCCGCGCAATACCCTTGGTAGCCGAGAGATGTTCGGCCATGGCCAAGGCGGAAGCTGATTGTGCATCAACACGAAGCTTGAGGGTTTCCAGACCTTTCAGCAGCACCCAGGCGTTGAAAGGTGACAATGAAGGCCCGGTGTGACGCAAGAATGGTTTCAGCAATTCTTCCTTGAATTTTTTGGTGGAAACAATCGCACCACCCAACACACGTCCCTGCCCGTCCATGTGCTTGGTGCCCGAATAAACGATGACATCCGCCCCCATGGTCAGAGGTTTTTGCAAAATCGGTGTGGCAAAAATATTGTCGACAATGAAACAGGCCCTGTTGGCTTTTGCGAGTTCGCCGACCGCTGCAATGTCCACAATTTCCAACGTGGGATTGGAGGGCGTTTCAAGAAACACGGCTTTGGTCTCAGGTCGAAAAGCCTCTTTCCAGGCTTTTAAATCCCCGCCATCAACAAGAGTGTGCGAAATACCAAAGCGCGGGAGAATGTTGGTGATGACCTGATAGCAGGAGCCGAACAAGGCCTTGGATGCAACAATGTGATCGCCGGTTTTCAATTGGCAAGCCAAGGCACCATAAACTGCCGCCATGCCTGATGCGACGCCGTAACAAGCCTCGGCACCTTCAAGCAAAGCCAAGCGTTCCTCAAACATGCTGGTGGTGGGGTTGCCATAGCGTCCATAAACATAACCGCCTTCTTCATTCGCCGTCCCAGCAAAACGGTTCTCAGCTGTCTCCGGCGCATCGTAGACGAAACCGGAATTCAGGTAGAGGGCTTCAGAGGTTTCGCCATGGGGGGATCGTTCGAGGCCGCCCCGCACAAGCTTTGTATTATCGCCCCAAGCAACAGCGTTTTTTGTCCGGGTCTTTTTTGTCATGATGGCGTCAGCTTTGTACCCATGGCAAGCCGGAGGCTTTCCAACCGTTTGTCACACCGCGGCGACCTTCGGCGTTCTTGTCGCCCTCAAAACCCTGAGCGACGTTCCAGCAATTGGTGAAGCCGACATTGGTGAGAGCTGTTGCCGCAGAAGCCGAGCGGGCACCGGACCGGCAGATGAAAAATATTTCTGCATCGTTGCCAAGTCCCATGGCCTTCACTTCGTCGGCAAATTTTCCATTGACTTCCATGTGGGGATAAACCTGCCACGACACGCGCATCAGGCGTTCAACCTGCGGCAAACCAACAAAGGTCCACTCAGGCTGGGTGCGCACGTCGATCAGTACGGCGTTTGGGTTTTTCTTGATGCGTTCAAAGGCATCAGCTGGAGTCAAGTCACCGCGATACATGTAAAATTCCTGTGGTTATTTGATTGGGTTCTAGCCGACTTGAAAGGCTGCCGCAAAGGCTTTTGAAGTGGATCAAAATCTGGCTGATGTGTTGAGATTGGCTGGCCCTGTCTGCCCGCAGCTGTTCTGCTAGATTGCGGGTCCCAAAAGGAAATTTATCATGAGCGACACCAACACCAAATCAATCCCGAAACAAGCTGACGTCGTTATCATCGGGGGCGGCATTGTAGGATGTTCGATTGCCTATCATCTCACCAAGATCGGCATCACCAATGTTGTGGTGTTGGAGCGCAAACAATTGACGTCTGGCACCACCTGGCATGCTGCAGGTTTGGTGGGGCAATTGCGGGCAACGCGCAACTTAACGGAACTGGCAAAATACACGGCTTCGCTGTTTGAAGGATTGGAAAAAGAAACCGGTCAAGCCACAGGTTTCAAGCAGAATGGTTCGATCTCGCTGGCCTTGAATGCTGGGCGCTATGAGGAACTGTTGCGCGGCGCATCGATGGCCAAGAATTTCGGACTGGAAGTCGATGTGATTTCGCTGGACGAAATCAGGCGTCGTATACCCCATTATAACCTGGATGGCGTTGTTGGTGGAGTGCATTTGCCAAAAGATGGCCAGGTCAATCCGATTGATGTGACGCAAGCCCTGGCCCAGGGGGCACGCAGCCGGGGGGCCAAGGTTTTTGAGAACATCAAAGTCACGCGCATTCTGACTGAAAACGGGTCTGCCATCGGCGTTGAGACAGAAGCAGGCACAATCAAGGCCGACAAGGTTGTGATGGCGACCGGCATGTGGAGTCGCCATCTTGGTCGATCAATCGGCGTCAATATTCCGCTGCATGCCTGCGAACATTTCTATATCGTTTCTGAACCAATCGCTGCCCTGCCCCGCAACATGCCTGTCGTGCGGGTTCCCGATGAATGCACCTACTACAAGGAAGATGCCGGGAAACTGATGGTGGGGGCTTTTGAACCGAAGGCTAAGCCTTGGGGCGGTGGCGGCATTGATGACGAGCATGCCTTTGTCACCTTGCCCGAGGACATGGACCATTTTGAACCGATTCTGGCCAATGCCATTGGCCGGGTGCCATTGCTGGAAACAGCAGGCATTCAATTGTTTTTCAATGGGCCGGAAAGTTTTACACCCGACAACCGCTATTATCTCGGCGAAGCGCCGGAGATGAAAAACTTGTTTGTCGCCACCGGTTTCAATTCCATCGGCATTCAGTCTTCTGGTGGCGCCGGGTTGGTGCTCTCGCAATGGATCAAGAACGGCCATGCGCCCATGGATGTGAACGGCATCGACATCCGGCGTATTCATCCCTTCCAGTCCAACAGCAATTATATCCGGGATCGTGTTTCGGAAAGTCTTGGTTTGCTCTACGCCATGCACTGGCCTTACCGCCAAACCGAGACGTCGCGCGGTGTGCGGCGTTCGCCGTTTTATGAAAAGACCAAAGCGCTTGGTGCGGTGTTTGGCGAAGTGAACGGCTATGAACGCCCGAATTGGTATGCGCGAGAGGGCGTGAACCCTGCTTACGAATATTCCTATGGGCGGCAGAACTGGTTTTCCTGTGCGCAATTCGAGGCGGACCGATTGCAAAATGATTGCGTGATTTTTGACCAGTCGTCGTTTTGCAAATTCATGGTCGAGGGCCGTGATGCCTGCTCGGTGCTCAATCACATCTCGGCAAACAACATTGATGTTGCAGCGGGAAAAGTGGTCTACACCCAATGGCTGAATAATCGCGGTGGCATTGAAGCCGATTTGACGGTGACACGGCTTTCCGCGACCCGGTTTCTGGTGGTATCCGGTTCTGCCGTCCAAACGCGAGATTTTGCCTGGTTAAAGCGTCACATTCCTGTTGATGCCCATTGCATGGCCATCGATGTTTCAAGCGGCATGCCGATGCTTTCAGTCATGGGGCCAAAGTCGCGCGCCTTGTTGGAAAAGTTGTCCGGTGAAGATTTGTCGAACGAAGCTTTTCCATTTGGCACGTCGCGCGAGATTGAGATTGGTTATGCGCGAGTCCGGGCGTCGCGTTTGACCTATGTTGGTGAATTGGGTTGGGAACTCTACATCCCAGCGGAATTTGCCGCGCATGTATTTGAAACCATCATGGCAGCAGGTCCGGAATTTGGCTTGGCGCCTGCGGGCATGCACAGCATGAACAATGCCCGCATGGAAAAAGCCTACCGACATTGGGGCCATGACATTTCTGATGAAGAAACGTCCCTTGAAGCAGGCTTGGGTTTTGCCGTGGCCTGGGAGAAACCGCAGGGTTTCATCGGGCAAGCAGCATTGAAAAAACAACGGGGCTTGAAAATCCTGCCCAAGCGATTGGTCTGCATGGCTTTGCAGGATACCAGCACCAAGGCGGCCCTGCTTTATCATGAAGAGCCGGTCTATCGCGATGGCGTGTTAGTGGGTTCCACCACTTCCGGGGCGTGGGGACAC
>JANONM010000191.1:0-5411 GCA_031420855.1 Hyphomicrobiales bacterium | reverse complement strand
ACGGCAATGTTCCATTTGGAGGTCCGGCCAGCCATACTGCCCAATTGATTCGACATCTTGGAAATCCCATGGCCAAAGCGCAAAAAACAGAAGATCTTTTCGGTGAAATTCCAACTGAAAAGTCGAGCGGTAAATCTGCCGCTGCCGCAAAATCACGCGGAGAGGAAAGCTATACCGCCGCCGATATCGAAGTGTTGGAAGGACTTGAACCGGTGCGCCGCCGACCTGGCATGTATATCGGCGGCACCGATGAAAAGGCTCTGCATCACCTGTTTGCCGAAGTCATCGACAATTCCATGGACGAAGCTGTGGCGGGTCACGCCACGCGTATCGAAGTCGAATATCAAGCCGACGGTTACCTTTCCATCACCGACAATGGCCGTGGCATTCCGGTTGATCCCCATCCCAAATACAAGGACAAGTCCGCCCTCGAAGTCATCATGACCACGTTGCATGCGGGCGGCAAATTCGATTCAAAAGTTTATGATACGTCAGGCGGATTGCACGGGGTTGGTGTCTCGGTGGTCAACGCCCTGTCGGAACATCTGATTGTTGAAGTCGCCAGGGGCCAACAGCTTTATCGCCAGGAGTTCCGGCGCGGCAAGGCGCAAGGCCCGATCCAGAACATGGGCAAGGTATCTGGCAGACGCGGCACAACTGTCAAATTCCTCGCCGATCCACAGATCTTCGGCAAAGGCAACACCACATTTGTAGCCGCCCGCGTTTATAAGATGGCCCGCTCGAAGTCCTATCTTTTTGGCGGCGTTGAAATCCGCTGGACCTGTGCGCCCCAACATTTGAAAGACAAGGATACACCTGAAAACGCTGTTTTCCATTTTCCCGGCGGCCTGAAGGATTTTCTGGAAGAACGCCTTGAAGGCCGCACCCGCGTGGTAGACGAAGCCTTTTTCGGCAAAGTTACCAAGGAAGGTGGCCATGGCAATGTCGAATGGGCTGTGGCCTGGTTCGGCGGCGACGATGGCTTCATGTCGTCCTATTGCAACACCATCCCCACGGCAGATGGCGGCACCCATGAAGTGGGATTCCGTACCGCGCTTACAAGGTCACTGAAAAACTATGCAGAACTTGCCGGCAACAAGCGGGCAGGGGTGATAACCGCCGAAGACGTGATGGTGCAATCCGGTTCGATGTTGTCTGTGTTTATTCGCGAGCCGGAATTTGTTGGTCAAACCAAAGACAAATTGGCCACCCTCGATGCCGTCAAGATTGTTGACCGGGCTATCAGCGACCATTTTGATCATTGGCTGTCGGGCCATCCCGCCCAGGCTGATCGACTTCTGGAATGGATCATCGAGCGGGCCGAAGACCGTGTGCGCCGTCGCCAGGAAAAGGAAGTGGGCCGCAAAACCGCTGTGCGCAAATTGCGCTTGCCCGGCAAACTGGCCGACTGTTCGGCAAATCAATTGCAAGGTTCAGAACTCTTTATCGTTGAGGGAGACTCGGCTGGTGGCTCGGCCAAACAGGCCCGCAACCGCGAAAACCAGGCCGTGTTGCCATTGCGCGGCAAAATCCTCAATGTCGCCAATGCCGGGAAAGACAAGGTGACGGCCAACCAACAATTGGCTGATCTGACGCAAGCCTTGGGCGCAGGAACCGGTGCTTCCTACCGCGAAACCGATCTGCGCTATGACAAAGTCATCATCATGACCGATGCCGACGTTGACGGTGCCCATATCGCATCGCTTCTCATCACATTCTTCTATCGCCAGATGCCGAAGCTGATTGACGAGGGACACTTGTATCTGGCTGTACCACCGCTCTATCGCCTCACCCAAGGCGGCAAGAATGCCTATGCCCGCAATGATCTGCACAAGGATGAATTGCTGAAGGGCGAATTTTCCGGCCGTGGCAAAGTGGAAGTCGGACGCTTCAAGGGCTTGGGCGAAATGACCGCTCCACAACTCAAGGAAACCACCATGGATCCAACAAAGCGTCTGCTGTTGCGCGTCACGCTAAGTGAAGCCATGCGCACATCCACAGCCCGCGTTGTCGAGCAACTGATGGGCAACAAACCCGAAGAACGCTTCAACTTCATCACCGAACGCGCCCAGTTTGTTGAGGCGGCGG
Organism: Hyphomicrobiales bacterium; assembly: GCA_031420855.1. Classification (GTDB taxonomy): domain Bacteria; phylum Pseudomonadota; class Alphaproteobacteria; order Rhizobiales; family Aestuariivirgaceae; genus Aestuariivirga. Next base: position 3,323 of record JANONM010000191.1, on the reverse strand, counting down.
GGTTGGATATTTGAGGGTGGGTTTCGTTCCGTGGTCCCCCACCTACTTCCCATCCGCGGAAATATGCTGATAATCTTTTTTGCTTTTCCAGTAACCGCCCCATTTCCAACCGCGTTTTGCAAAAGCCTTGTCGACAACGTTGCCGGACGTAATCAACCCGATAACCGAAGCCAGACGTTCCTTGTCTTCGTCGTAGGGATTAACCTTTGTCGGCTTGCCGTTCTTGAAAACCACATAAGGATTTTGCACCGGGTTGATGTCGATGGCTGTGCCACGCGCATGGGATGACAGGACTTTCGATTTGGCCACGGTGCGACAATTGAAGGCGCTGGTATTGTTGTCGCCGGTTGAGGCATCGTCGCTGCCACCATAGACGTCTACCAACTTCATCTTTTCGATGCGAAACGTGTCACTGGCAAAAATCTCGTCAAAAGCCGCCACAACATTGTCAGCCTGGTTCTTGGCCACGATCAATTCACCCACCTGGGTTTTTCCCGTGAAATCCCTGAAAGGCACAACCAGATAGCTCAAGTCCTGGCGCGGCGGGCAAGGCAGGTAGGCATGCCAGGATTTACCTTGCATGTCTTTCCAAACAGCATCCGGAATCTCGGAGGCGCGGCCTTTGATGTCAGCGGCTTGGGCTGAAGCTGCATAAAGCAACAAGCTTGCCGCAAGTGCCATGAAACGAAATTTCATCGGTGCCATCTCCATTGTTCGAACCGCTTTCCAATCCGTGTTTCGCTGCAACCAGCCCTTCGCGGCCTCGAAGGGCTGGTTGCAGCGAGTCAACCTTCCGCCCCAAGCAACGCCACCATGCCGCCGGCACTGCGGGTTGCGCGTCCGGCGACTTCAAGCTCAAGCAGCACAGACGCAATAATCCCCGCATCCAGATGCGCCTCGCGGACCAGATCATCGACATGAACTGGCGAGGGGGACAACAATGAAAGAATATGTTCCCGGTCGGCAGCCGCACTCTCAGGTTCTGGTTCGGGGTTGCCATGGATTTCCGATTCAAGAAAGCTGTGGGGTGTTACCGCGTGCATTGTCGCCAGCGCTTCCAATACATCATCAGCACTTGTCAGAAGCGTTGCCCCGTCACGGATCAGCTTGTTGGTGCCGGCAGCCCGCGGATCAAGTGGCGATCCCGGCACAGCAAACACTTCACGGCCCTGTTCATTGGCAAAACGCGCCGTGATCAGCGAGCCGGAATTCAGCGCCGCCTCAACAATGACCGTGGCACGGGCCATGCCGGAGATAATACGGTTGCGACGGGGAAAATGCTCGGCCTTGGGTGCCATGCCGATGGGCATTTCACTGATCAGCAAACCGTCTTTCGCAATGGCCCTTTGCAAGTCCGCATTTTCCGGCGGGTACATATAGTCAATGCCGCCTGCAACCACCGCAGCAGTGCGCGATGCCGTTGCGGCCTCATGAGCTGCCGTATCAATGCCACGGGCCAAACCAGAAACCACAAGCAGCCCCGCATCAGCAAAGCGCTGCGCCAGCATGCGGGCAAACTTCCGCCCGACGGCTGAAGCATTGCGGGCACCGACAATCGCCACAGCATCAAGATCGGCCAAATCAAGATTTCCGGCGACGCACAACAAGGGTGGGGCTGAAGGCACATGGCGCAGATAGGGTGGATAACCCCGCTCTCCAATCGCAACAATCCGGGATTTGTGTTTGTTGGCTGCTTCGATTTCTGCATGGGCGGCATCATGGCCAAAAATCCGGTTGGATTTGCTGTTCCCGCCTCGTGACGCCAGATCCGGCAAGGCATCAAGGGCGGCACCCGCCGAGCCAAACCGCTGCATCAACCGACCAAAGGTTATCGGCCCAATATTCTCCGTTCGCGCAAGCCTGATCCAGTCAATCCGCTCTTCGTCGGACAACTGGCGCTTGGCGTTCATGGTGTTTTTTTGAATGAGGATTTGGGTTCCTCACCTTTAAGGATGCGTTGGATATTGGCCCGGTGCATGATCCAAACAACCACTGCCAAAACCAGGAACGGCCAATAACCCATCGGAGCTTTCAACACATATGCGCCAATCGCCGCCGCCGCCATGGCCACCAATGCTCCGACCGATGATATGCGTGTCAGAAAAAATCCGGTCAACCAAACGGCGCAAAAAACCAGACCCAAAATCCAAGACCAGCCAAAAATCACGCCAAGTCCCGTGGCAACACCTTTGCCGCCTTTGAACCGGAGCCAGATGGGAAACACATGGCCCAGCAGTGCACCCAAACCTGCGGCCACCATGCCATGGGGAGCGCCCGCAAGAGCTGCTGCAAGCACCGGCAGATAACCTTTCAAGCCATCCAGCAACAACGTGGCAGCGGCAATTTTCTTGTTGCCCATACGCAAGACATTGGTGGCCCCAATATTGCCGGAACCGACTTGCCGCACATCGCCCAAGCCAGCCCACTTCGCCAAGAGCAAACCAAACGGAATGCTACCGCAAAAGTATCCAATGATGGCAAATCCAACCCAGCTCATGCCTGTTTCTCTATTTTAGGCAGCGTATGCGTAAACTGTTCGCCCTGCAACGACCGTTTCAATGGCCCGACCTTCAAGGGTGCGGTGTTCGAAAGGTGAGTTCTTGGAGCGGGATTTGAGGCTTGTTTCTTCCACTTTCCAGCTCAATTGCGGATCAACAACCACAAAGTCAGCTGGTGCCCCTGCTGCCAACCGTCCGGTTTCCAGCCCCAAAATTCGCGCCGGAACTTGCGACATGGCTTCAACAAGCCGCTGCAAAGATATGTTTTCACTGTGATAAAGCGAAAGAGCTGCAGATAGCATGGTTTCCAATCCTATCGCCCCGAAAGCCGCTTCGGCAAAGGGAAGTCGTTTGGTATCAGCACTTTGCGGATCATGGGAAGAAACCACCACGTCAATGATGCCTTCAGCCAGCCCCGCCACCAGGGCACGGCGTTCTTCTTCATCGCGCAAGGGCGGTGAGAGTTTGAAAAAGGTGCGGTAGGCCCCCACATCATTTTCATTGAGCACAAGGTGATTGATTGAAACGCCACAGGTTACAGGCAATCCCTTGTCCTTGGCTTTGGCGATGACATTCAGGGACTCGGAACATGATATTTGTGACGCGTGATAGCGGGCACCCGTCATTTCAACCAGCCGCAAATCACGTTCCAATGCCATGACTTCCGACATCGCTGGAATTCCTGAAAGCCCGAGCCGTGAAGCCATTTCGCCGCCATTCATCACACCGCCGGAAAGCGTTGTCTCCTCCACATGGGCGACGACCAGCATGTTGAAATCCCTGGCATAGGTCAAAGCTCGACGAAACAAATTGGCATTGGCAATG
>JANONM010000190.1:0-4785 GCA_031420855.1 Hyphomicrobiales bacterium | reverse complement strand
AGATACTGTGCATCGCAGCCCGGCCCTGAACCCATGGACCACAGGAGGAGTTTGGTGCGCTTGCTGATTTCAGTTGCGACTTCGACGGGCACAACTTCAATCTCTACTGCAAACGCGCCCGCTGCCTCATAGGCCTTGCATTCATCAAACAAGGCAAGTGCGCTTTCCGCAGTTTTGCCGACGGCCTTGAAACCGCCCGTCCATGTGGCCCGCGACGGCACAAGTCCGACGTGACCCACAACGGGAATGTGATCCTCTGCCAGAAAGCGCACCGTGTCGAGGCCGCCGCTGCAATAGACGGCGTCGCCACCCGCTTCCAGCATGCGAACGGCAAAGTGCCTGTAGTCATCGCGTGTGCCATATTCGAGATGCGTCATGCCCGTCATTGAGAACAGGGAAGGTGCCACTTCGCGATAGCGGGGATGCGTCAACAGCTCAGGCGGCAGGGACGCGATATCAATGCCGGATTGTTCTGCGGCTTCTGCTTCTTCAAGCGTAAAGATCCGCAGCATGGTCAGTTGGCCTTTGCCTTTCAGCGCGCGGAGATCAGCAATGGTGGGTTTTTTGCGGGCCATGTTTCAGTCTCCTTTGCGATGCGGCTGAACGCCATCTTCAAGATATGGCTTGGCGCTTGGCGGAAGCACTTTGCGAAAGGCATATTCCGGGTTGATTTTTTGTTGGCGCAGCGACACGAGGACCTCACGGTAAGCATCCAGGATCGAAGTGTTGGGTGGTGGCAGGTCGTTCTTGATCAGCGCGTGCAGGCGCGGCAACGCATGATAGGGCACCATTGGGAACATGTGATGTTCGACATGGTAGTTCATGTTCCAATAGATGTAGCGGCTGATGGGGTTCATGTAGACAGTACGGCTGTTCAACCGGTGGTCCAGCACGTTGTCGGCAAGGCCTGCATGTTGCAGATGTCCGCACATCACCATGTGCCAGCAGCCATAGATCCGCGGCAGCCCGATCAGCATCAAAGGCAGCCATGACCACATTGCCAAAGCCGCAATGACCGTCGCGGCATAGATTGCCATGTGAACCCTTGCGGCAAAGACAGTCGCTGGCCATGCGCTTTCGGGGATAAAATTCTTCTCATCAGCCGTCAGGGTTCCCGCAGCATTCTTCGCCAATATCAGGAGTGATCGAATTGTGCCGATCACATCGAATAATGCCAGTATCGCCATCAGGGTTTTCGGCGGGCGCATCCAGGCGATCTCGGCGTCGCGTCCGACGATATAGGTATCGGTGTGGTGGCGGGCATGACTCCAGCGCCAGGTCACCGGATTGCGGATGACCATGAAACTGGCGATCTGGTAGATGACATCATTCATCCATGCTGTTCGAAAGGCCGTGCCGTGGCCGCATTCGTGCCAACGGCTGTCGCAGGAAGATCCGTATATCAAACCATAGACGAAGAAAAATGGCACGCAGGCCCATGTGCCCCAGTAGTGATAACCGCCCCAGGCCGAGCCAAAGAGCAACACAAACCAAAGCAGCGTATCACGCAGGGCTGGGCCATCGGTCCGCTGCATCAAGGCTTTCATGGCACTGCGCGGCACCTCGGAATGATACCATTCGGCCGAGGCCAGGCCCATTTCGATAGCGCGACGGCCATCGGCACCGACCAGACTGTAATCGCGTTGTCCCACGGGGATTGCTTCCATCACCATCGATTCACCTCATGTAACGCGGGTAAGGTCATTCACCACCCACCATCAAGTCCGATATTCTGGCCTGTGATCATGCGGGCTGAATCAGAGGCCAGGAAGATTGCGAGATCGGCCACGTCTTGCGGTTCTATGCGCGATTTGAGGCATTGGCGCTCCAGTATCCATTTGTTGTACTGGTCCAGCCGATCCGCAAACACCCGGTTTTCGGCATCAGATACCACTGCGCCGGGGGCGATGGCATTGACGGTGATGCCATAGGGTCCAAGTTCACGCGCCAGCCCCTTGGTCAACCCCAGCATCGCGCCTTTCGATGCGATATAGGGCGCAAAACCTTCCCACTGGCCGTTCATCGACAATGAGGTCAGGTTGATGATCCGACCCCAACCCTTTGATTTCATCGCCGGTGCACAGGCACGCGTCAGTGCAAATACTGCCGAGGAATTCACCCGAAGCTGTTCTTCATATTGCTCCAGCGAAAAATCCTCGAAGGGCTTGTTTATGATCATGGCCGCATTGTTGACAAGGATGTCGAACGGGCCAGCCGAGGCCACCTTGGCTTGCGTTGCAGCCAGATCGTTCAGATCGACTCCGATCCAGCCGCATCCCATCGGGGCGGTACCTCCGGGTCGATCAAGCACTGTAACCTTTGCTCCAGTGGCCAAAAAGGTTTGCATCAGAGCTTGTCCGATGGACAAAAGCCCACCGGTGATCAACGCATGCCTGCTGGTAAGGTCGACCATTGTCATGATCTCAGAGCTTCTCCGACACTTCCTCGATCGAGGTTTCGGCGACTGGCTTGTCCATGACGATCTGACCGAGCGCCATGGCGACAATGCGGTCACAGCAGGCAAATACGTGGTGCATGTTGTGGCTGATAAAAATGCTGGTGATGCCTTGCTTCTTCAGGCCTTGGACAAAGCCGATCACCTTGGCGGTTTCCTTGACCGACAGGTGGTTGGTTGGTTCATCAAGGATCATCACCTTGGATTTGAAATGCATGGCGCGCGCAATCGCAACACCTTGCCGCTGGCCACCAGACAATTCGCCAACAAGCGCATCGGGAGAGCGCAGATGCAAATCCACATCAGCAATCGCGGCAACGGAATCTTCCCGCATCTTGCGTTCATCCAGAATGCCAAAACCACCCACTGACCATTTCAAGGGCTCGCGTCCGATGAACATGTTACGCGCGATCGACATGATCGGGACCATCGAGTTGTATTGATAGATCGTCTCAAGTCCCAGCCGCATCGCATCTTTCGGGTTGCGAATTTCTGCCAGCCTGCCTTCGATCATGATCTCGCCGTCGTCCTGCCGGTGCAGGCCTGACAGGATGTTGATCAAGGTGGATTTTCCAGCCCCATTGTCGCCCACCAGACCCAGTGCCTGGCCTGGCATCACGTCGAGGGAAACACCTTTCAATGCGTGGACCCCGGAATACCATTTGTGCAGATTTTTGACCGAAATGATCGGGTTCATTGCTTGGTTTCCACTTTCATCGAACGGCCGCGCTTGCGCAGCCAGGAATTGCCGACGACGGCAAAGATCGTCAGCGCACCGACGGCAAACTTGAACCAGTTGCTATCGACCTGTGACATCACCATGCCATTGTCGATGACCCGGATCAGCATGGCACCGATGATGCCGCCCAAAATTGATCCAATTCCGCCGGAAAGCGATGTGCCGCCAATCACCGCAGCGGCGACTGCCTGCAATTCCATGCCTTCGCCAATTGACGGCAAGGGGGAGCCAAGCCGCAGAACTTGAATCAATCCGGCAAATCCCGCCAGCACCGAGCAGATCATGAAACAAATGATCTTGACCTTGTTGGTTGGAATGCCCATCGCCTCGGCCGCTGGCAGAAAGCCTCCGGTGGAGCGGACCCAGTTGCCGAAATTGGTCTTGGCCAGAAGGAAACCGATCAACAGGGCAATGCCGACAAACCAGAGGAACGATGCCCGGAACATATCGTAGGGGCCAACGTAACTGATGAAGAGATGTTCCGGGATGTTGTCCATGTTCAGCCGGGGTGGAAAGCCCCCCGACACAACAACAGTCATTGAGCGCGCCATGAACAACATGCCCAAAGTTGTGATGAAGGACGGGATTTCGAACTTGATGGTAATCCAGCCGTTCAGGAAACCAATAAAAGCACTGAACAGCAGACCCACGCCGGTGGCCGGCCAAAAGCCCCAGCCTGCGACCATCATCACGGCCATGGTCATGGGCATGAGGGCAAACACTGATCCGACAGAAAGATCGAACTCGCCGCAGATCATCAACAGGGTAACCCCGATGGCTATCAATCCGACCTCGGGCAAGAAGCCCAGCATGCCACGCAAGTTGTCATAGGTCAGAAAGATCATGTTGGATTTGATCTGGAAAAACCCAACCAACAACAGCAACAAAAGGGTCGCCGCCAGTTCTGGTTTTTGAAGGGCGAGTTTCAAAAGTCTGCGCATGATGCATCTGTTCCTTGCCAAAAGTTCCCGGCGCGCACGAAGCACGCCGGGGCAACAAAATAAATATGCGATCAGCGCAGACCCATCGCCGATTTTTCCATGATGCCATCGACCATGTCAGGCGTGACGATTCCTTGTCCGGTATCGATATCAGACGGGGCCAGTCCGGCGGTCTTGGCGAGGTAGACCTCCATGACGGGCATGAAGCCTTGCATATAAGGTTGTTGGTCGACCTGGACCTGAACATAGCCCGCCTTCATCTGTTCCAATACTTCCGGCACAAGGTCAAATCCGCCAAGCAAAACCTTGCCAGGTGGAATTTTCCGGTCAGCCAGAACGCGGGCAACACCGGCGTGCCAGAAACCTGTATCAAAGTAAGCCGTGGTTTCCGGATGAACCGACAGATAAGCACCAACACGGTCGCTGACGACGGCAAGATCAGTGCCTGAATCGATGCGCTCATACTTGATGTCACGGCCAGGATTGGCCTTGATGAAATCATCCATGAAGTTCATCACACCTTTGGCGCGGGCCTCGGACCAGTTCTGGCCGGGCGCGGACACGCCCACCAGCACCCTGATCGGACCGTCTTTCGGGAAATTTGCCGATTGCGCCTTGCCAAGCGAATAGCCAGCGGGAACAAACCCCTG
>JANONM010000189.1:0-1771 GCA_031420855.1 Hyphomicrobiales bacterium | reverse complement strand
CTTGGTTTATTCTGTATACGGAAGGATTATCCCTTGGCCTTGTCGCCAACGCTCTTCATCCAGTTGCCGGATTTTCCTGTGCCACCGCGGGGTTTGCCGAAGCCTTGTTTGCCGCCGCCGCCGAATTTGCGGTCGCCGAATTTTGGTGGGGCTTTATTTTCGTCACGCGGACGCTCAATGCGGACCTGCTCGCCGGGAGCGGCGCGATCACCTTCGGATTTGCGGGCAAATTGCGATTGGTCGATGGCTTGCATCGGCATGCCCACGGGGTTCCAGTCGCGCTTTTGCAGGCGGCCATCGGCGCGGATGCCGGGGCGGGGTTCGCCGTCCCGCGCATGTTGCGGTCCTGCACCTTTGACAGGTTGGCCACGATGGTTGGGTTTCTTGGGTTGGGCGGCAGCGGATTTAGGCATGTGACGGCCACCACCTGTTTTGCGTTTTGCGCTATCGGCCGGATTCCAGCCAAAGTTGGGCGCGAGGGGATCAACCTTCATGCCGAGTTCATGCTCCATGATCGGCACCTGCTGGCGGATGGTTTTTTCAATGTCGCGCAGCAGTCCGCGATCCTCGGGCGTACAGAAGGCAATGGCTTCACCAGCTGCACCGGCCCGGGCCGTGCGGCCAATGCGATGGACATAGCTTTCAGGCACGAAGGGCAGATCGAAATTGAAGACGTGGGACACGCCGTCAACGTCAATGCCACGGGCGGCAATGTCAGTGGCAACCAGTGCGAGGATCTTGCCATTCTTGAATCCGGCAAGGGCCTTTTCGCGGTTAACCTGGCTTTTGTTGCCATGAATGGCCTGGGCCATCAGACCACCTTGGTCAAGCGCCTTCACCACCTTGTCGGCACCGTGCTTGGTGCGGGTGAAAATCAGGGCGCGCGAAACCGCCGGGGTTTTGAGCAGTGCCACCAACAGCTTCAACTTGTTGGCGGGATCGACATGGATCACCGATTGCTCAACCCGCTCTGCCGTGGTGGCAGAAGGCTTGATTTCAACCCGCACGGGATCATTCAACAAGGCCGCCGCAAGCCCAGCAATTTCCTTCGGCATGGTGGCCGAGAAGAAAAGATTCTGGCGGGTCTTTGGCAACATGGCTGTCAGTTTGCGGATGGCATGGATGAAGCCCAAGTCAAGCATCTGGTCCACTTCGTCGAGGACAAAGATTTCAACCTTGGACAAAGTCAGGGCGCGGCGTTCGATGAGATCAACCAGACGGCCGGGCGTGGCCACCAGAATATCGACACCGGCCTTCATGGTTTCGACCTGTCGGCCAATGCCAACACCGCCAAACACCACGGCTGATTTCAGCTTGGTATTGCTGCCATAGGTCTGGAAGCTGGCGAGGATTTGCGAACAGAGTTCACGGGTGGGCGAAAGGATCAAGGCACGACAAGTGCCCCGCTCGGCGCGGCGGTTGCCCTTGCCGAGAAGTTCGAGCATGGGCAGGGCGAAAGCAGCGGTTTTGCCAGTGCCGGTCTGGGCAATGCCAAGGAGATCACGGCCCGCCAGCAAATGCGGAATGGCCTGGATTTGAATGGGGGTGGGGGTTTCGTAGCCTTCGGCCTTCACGGCTTTGACGAGGGCATCGGAGAGGTTCAGTTGGTCAAAATTGGTAATCAAGTTGTTTACGGTCAAGACATGTGTCTTTCAAATTCGGATGCATAAAGGGGACCATGCTGCGCCACTGCAACCGGATGCGGCGCGTCATGACAGTCCCACGTGAAAGGAATGTGATTGGATAAACTGCGGTGGCCGGAAGGTTGTCG
>JANONM010000188.1:0-8088 GCA_031420855.1 Hyphomicrobiales bacterium | reverse complement strand
CACCGCGCAGGATTCTTCCATGCAGCGGCTTTTGCAATCGTCGCAAGCCCTGATTATCCGACCACCAAATGCGCCATCTGCCGAAATTGGTGAACTCGTGCCCGTTTTGCTGCTCGACTTTTAGGCCATAAGCAAAACACTTGCGGAACTTATTGAGAACATGTTACAGATGTTTTGGATATGTTCCGATTCTGATTTGCTGCATTGAAAGGCCCACACCATGCTCACGCGCAAACAACTCGAATTGCTTTTGTTCATCAACACCCGCCTGAAAGAAGAAGGTGTGCCACCCTCGTTTGAGGAAATGAAAGAGGCCTTGAACCTGCAGTCCAAATCCGGCGTGCATCGCCTGATCGTCGCCTTGGAAGAACGCGGCTTCATCAAGCGCATGGCCAACCGGGCCCGGGCCCTTGAAGTGTTGAAATTGCCGGAGTCCCACAGCCCTACGTTGGCAACCAAGAAATCCGGTTTCAAGCCCAATGTCATTGAAGGCACGCTTGGCCGTTCCAAAGGTCCGGCACCTGCCGCCAATGATGGCATGCCGCGCGCCACCTTTGTTCCCATGATGGGTCGCATTGCAGCAGGTGTGCCGATTGCTGCCATTCAGGATCATATCGGCAATATCAACGTGCCGCCAGAAATGCTGGGCAGTGGTGAGCACTATGCCTTGGAAGTCAAAGGCGACTCGATGATTGATGCCGGTATTTTTGATGGTGATACGGTTGTCATCCGCAAGGGCGAAACCGCCATCAATGGCGATATTGTTGTGGCCCTGGTGGATGATGAAGAAGCCACATTGAAACGCCTGCGCAAAAAAGGCGATTCGATTGCTCTTGAAGCCGCCAACGTGGCCTACGAAACCCGCATCTTCGGACCAGACCGTGTGCGTGTGCAAGGCAAGCTGGTGGGACTGTTGCGGAAATATTGAGTGCGACGGGTGTTTGGTCACCAAATGGACCTCATCCGTCTCGGGCTTCGCCCGATCCACCTTCTCCAACTTCGTTGGAGAAGGGACGATGTTTGCGACTAGTCCCTTCTCCACGCCTTCGTGGAGAAGGTGCCCCAACGGGGCGGATGAGGTCCCTTTGGTCATATGCGATATCCCTGCCACAAGGGGGTGGGGACTGCTGAGTGGACATGTTCGGCTGAGAAAGTCATTGCATATGATGGTTGGTATTTTTCAGAGGTGCGTTTTGCATAACCCTGCTCAGCCTTGGAAGAATCACCTAAAGTGGAGCAATGAAAAAATTCATCCGCACGCTGATTGCATTCATGTCGCTGTTCTGCTTGTTTGACAAAACAGTCGTTGCTCAGGAAGCCAAAGACAAGTCACCTGTCATTACCGTGGCACATCCCATGGATGCCCTGACGCCAGCCGAAATCAAGACCGCTGCTGAACTGCTGCGCACGTCCAGTGCCGCCGACAAGCAGAGTCTGTTTGGTGCCATCACTTTGCTGGGGCCTCTTAAATCAGACGTGCTTGCCTGGAAACCAGGCATGCCCATTCCGCGTCAGGCGTTTGCGATCATCCGCAATCAAGGCCAAACCAGCGAAGCTGTTGTGGATTTGACAGCAGGCAAAGTTGTGCAGGTGACCAAGAAACCTGGCCAGCACCCGATGATCATGGACAGGTTCTGGATCAAGGCCCGCGACGCCTTCATGGCCGACAAGCGTTATGTGGCAGCCCTCGAAAAGCGCGGACTGAAAGCCGGAAAAACCATTTTCTGCACACCCAATTCGGCCGGCTACTTGCCGGAAGATGCCTATCAAGACCGCCACATCGTCAAGATTCCCTGCTTTACCTCGGAGAACAAGCTTCACCCCTCGATTGCCCGGCCCATTGAAGGTTTGATGGGCATTGTTGATGCAGAATCCGGCGAAGTGCTTGCCGTTCATGATCGTGAAATTGTCGCCCTGCCTCCGGCACCAGAAGGTTATGGCGATGACCTGGCAAAACCCGACTCCCCCCTGAAAGCCGTGACGTTTGCTGTTGCAGGCAAGGGCAACGTCAGGGTGTCAGAGAACTACAAAATCGACTGGCTGAACTGGTCCATGCGGGCCAGGGCCGACAAGCGCGCCGGTGTGATCATTTCGCTGGTCAAATTCAATGACAACGGCAAACCCCGTGACATGGCCTATCAAATGAATGTCGCTGAAATGTTTGTGCCCTACATGGACCCCAATCCAACCTGGGCCTATCGCACCTTCATGGATGCCGGTGAATTCGGCCTGGGCTATCTCATGTCTTCCCTGCAAGCCGGCGTCGATTGCCCGACGACGGCAAACTTCATGGACCTGACGTTTCCCAATGATGTGGGCGGCACTTACACCCGCAACAAGGCCTTGTGCGTGTTCGAGCGCCCCACCGGCGATCCCGCCTGGCGTCATTATTCGGCCAGCCGCAAACATGTGACAGGACAGCCGCAAACTGAACTCGTAGTCCGCCACACACCAACCCTCGGCAATTATGACTATGTCATAGACTACGTGTTTTCCCCGCAAGGCACGATAAAATTGCGCATTGGCTCCACCGGTTTTGACGCCGTCAAATCAACAGCGGCAATTGACATGGAAAGCCCGACAGCAGAAGCCGACACCGCTTTTGGCAGCCTCATCGCCTCCTATTTGATTGCACCCAATCACGATCATTATTTCAGCTTTCGCCTCGATCTCGATGTCGATGGCCAGGCCAACACCTTGCTGCAAGACAGTTTTCTGCCCACGCCAATCAGCAATGGCGGGCGCAAAAGCCTGTGGACCGTTAAAACCCAACGCTTCCTGAAGGAAGGACCGATCACCACAGATCACACATCGGGAGGTCGCCTGCTTCGCTTGAGCAATGGCAAAACCACCAACAAGCTGAAACAACATCCAAGCCTTTGGCTCAATGCCCATCACGATGCCCAATCGATTCTTGATCTGGCCGATCCGCCGCAGATGCGCGCTGGCTTTGCGACGAACCAGTTCTGGGTCAGCAAACTTAAACCGGACGAATTGTGGTCTGCGGGCCTCTATCCCAATCTTTCCACCAAAGACGAAGGCCTGCCGCAATTTGTCGGTGATGGTGAAGCCATTGCCGACGAAGACATTGTGGTGTGGTACACCATGGGTTTCCGCCACCTGACGCGGCCTGAAGACTTTCCGTTTCTGCCAACATTCTGGCATGAGATGACCATTCGCCCCGCGTTTTTCTTTGACAGGGACCCGTCAATGACCTTCAATCCCGGCATTGACCGTCCCAAACAATAAGCTCAAGCAACGAACCCTGATAACAAGGTAATCCCGATGAAACTTTATGGCGCAGTTCTTTCTCCCTTTGTCCGCATGTGCCTGGTGACGGCCCATGAAGTGGGACTGCAAGACAAGCTGATCCATGTGCCTGCTTCGGTCTCGCCGATCATTGCCAATCCTGATTTGACCCGACTTTCCCCCATTGGCAAAATTCCGGTTTTGGAAACCGACCACGCCCATGCGATTTATGACAGCCGCGTCATTATGGAGTATCTCGCCCATGTCGGCGGCAGCCGCAGTTTTATTCCCGATGATGGCGTGAAGCGGTTTCGCGTGTTGACGCTGCTGGCGCTCGCCCAAGGGATTGCCGAAGCCGCTGTTGCCTTGCGCTACGAACAAGCCCAGCGCCCTGAAACCGCCCGTTGGCCCGAATTCATGGAACGCCAGAAAGCCCGTATCAACGATGGATTGGATGAAGTTGAGAAGAATTGGCAAGGCGATCTGACAGGCGTATCGGCGGGAAGTGTCGCGATGGCCTGCGCCATGGGCTACATCGACTTACGCCATGCAGAATTGAACTGGCGCAAAACCAGGCCACAAACCGCTCTTCACATTGATGCATTTGCCAAACGCCCAAGCCTGCAAGCCTGGCCCATTGCATGAGTGAGCGGGTTGCCAAGGTTGTTGTTGCAGGCGCAGGCCCCGCAGGTTTGGTGAGCGCCATATTGCTCGCGCAAGCTGGCGTGGATGTTGTATGCTTGGCACCATCGTCGGAGGAAGATCCGCGCACCGTTGCCCTGATGCAGCCTGCGCTAAATTTGTTGCGCGAAATCGGGGCTTGGACTGGGGACTTGCAAGAACAGTCGGCCCCACTCAACCATCTGCACATCATCGATGACACAGGCTACATGGTGACGGCTCCCGATCTTCGCTTCGCCGCAAAGGAAATCAACCTCGAGAGCTTTGGCTGGAATGTTCCACTCACTGTTTTACTTCCCCATCTCCGCGAAAAGGCAAATCAATCCGGCGTGCGTTTCCTGCCCAACAAGGCCACCGGTGCCGCTTGCGCAAGCACATCGATTGCTATCAGCCTCGACGATGGCACGGTCGTCACTTCCGAAGTTGTCGTTGCAGCAGACGGCTCAAATTCCATCCTGCGCCAAGCAGCTGGAATTGATGTTGAACACTGGTCATTCGAGCAAGAGGCCTTGGTCACGCAATTCAGCCACTCCGGCCCCCATCAAAACATCTCCACTGAATGGCACAAACATGGTGGCCCTTTCACAACGGTCCCCCTGCCCGGTCGACGTTCAAGTCTGGTCTGGATGGATAAGCCAGCGGCCATTCAACGCCTCATGCAATTGTCATCATCCGACTTGGCCAGCGAAATACAACTCAACAATCACGGCAGCCTCGGGCTGATCAGCGATGTTCAGCCTCCCCGCAGCTTCGAAATGAAAGGTGCCAAGGCCACGAAATTTGCAGGCTCCCGCACTTTGCTGGTGGGCGAAGCCGCCCACGTGTTTCCGCCGATTGGTGCCCAGGGCCTGAACATGTCGCTGCGCGATGCAGCAATGGCCGTGGAGTTGATTGTTGGCGCTGGCGATGCCGGGTGCACAACAGTGTTGGCAGACTATGACCGCATGCGTCGCATTGACATTGGCCCCCGCAGTGTCGCCATCAACATGATGAACCAGTCGCTGCTGGCAGATATGATGCCGCCCCATCTGTTGCGCAGCGCTGGTTTGGCCGCCGTGGCAAGCATTCCGTTTTTGCGCCGGTTTGTCATGCAGCAGGGCTTGGCACCCGGTGCCAACCTGCCACTGGCCATGCGCTGAAATTGGCTATTGCCTTTGCGCCAATCCAGATGCAAGCCTAGGGGATGAACAAGTCTACCGCCCAGCCAACGGCAAAGTTTGGCATCGGACAAATCGTCAAGCACCGCCTGTTTCAATTTCGCGGTGTGATTTTTGACGTCGATCCGACGTTCAACAACACCGAGGAATGGTACAACTCGATTCCCGCCGAAGTGCGCCCCAGCAAGGATCAACCCTATTATCATCTGCTCGCCGAAAACGAGGAGACGGAATACGTGGCCTATGTCTCGGAACAAAACCTGTTGATTGACGAGACGGCAAACCCGGTGCGCCATCCCCAGGTGCGGGAATACTTTGAAGGCTATGACCAAGGCAAAAAAAGCTACCGGCCCCGCAGTGGCAGGGCGCACTAAAGTGCAAATGCGTCAATAAGCAATTTCCGGATCAATGCTTCGAGGCTCGCAAGTGCGCACCACAGCATGAGGGCCGTCACTAATTTAACCTCACCCTGAGGCGCGAGCCCTTGTGAGCCTCGAAGGGCGCACCACAGCAAAACTCGGTTTTTCCGTCAACAACTACCGCTTGTCCATCATCATGGCGCCGATTTCGGCTTCGGCGACTTTCTTGCCATCGACATGGGCTTCCACACTGTATTTCCAGACGGGGGGACGCTTCTGCATGAGCTTGGCGTGGAAGTGGACCTGATCGCCGGGAACCACGGGTTTGCGAAAACGCGCCTTGTCGATGGACATGAAAAACACCAGCTTCCCCGCATCCTGGTCGCCCTGGTTTTCCAGCACCATGGCGCCAGCCGTCTGGGCCATGGCTTCAACCAGCAGCACTCCCGGCATCACCGGACTGGAAGGGAAATGGCCTTGGAAAAAGGGTTCGTTCATGGTCACATTCTTGATGGCTGATCCGCTGTCCTCGCCGTTAACGTCATACATCTTGTCGATCAGCAGAAACGGATAGCGATGCGGCAAGAGTTTCATGATGCGGTTGATATCAAGAGTCTTGCCTGGGGTTGTGCCAGTTGTTGCGGGCTGTTCGGTCATGTTGAGTCCTGAAAAGAAAAGGGCGGGAAAAATCCCGCCCGTTTTAGCTGAATATGGCGAAAGGTCTAGAGCATCGGATGACCAAATGAAATCACTCTAAACCCAAACCCGTCATTCCCGCGAAGGCGGGAATCCCGCTTTCTTACAACTCGTTAGCGGGACCCCCGCCTGCGCGGGGGTGACGGAATTAGGGATGGTATTTTGAGTCAATTGACTGCCAGATGCTCTAGAAGCGCGTGCCGATGGAGAAGCGGAAGATTTCTTTTTCGTCAGCCTTCTGCTTCAGGATCGGATAGGCCGCTTCGAAACGCAGCGGGCCAAAAGGTGACTGCCAGATGATGCCCGCACCAATTGAGGCGCGCAGTCCCATCGAATCGAAGACATCGCAGTTCTTGGCGGTAGCCAGCTTGCCGGCAAAATTACAATTGCCGATCAAATTTGCAACCGACTTCTGATCCGTATTGAACACCGTGCCAAAATCCGAGAACGCCGCGCCTTCAATGCCCCAAGCTTCGGGTATGCCATAAAGCGGGAAGGTCATTTCGGCGGTGCCGATGGCATAGGTCTGGGCACCAATGGAATCAGTCTGCCCGCCATTGCCGACTTGCTTGGGACCAACACCAGCTGCGGCAAAGCCGCGGAAGCTGTCGGCCCCCTTGAAGAAGCGGTCAGCCAGCGGAATGTTCTTGCCATTGAAGGATTGGATGTGTCCGGCATTGCCTTCAAGCTTCAACGTGACCTTTTCATCGACCAACGGAATGAAGTACCAGACGTGACCTTCGACAGTGCCGAAATATTCAGTGCCGCCGAGGCCGGCAATTTCAGTTTCCAACTGGGCGCGCAGACCTGAAGAGGGGCGCAAGGGATTGTCGAGATCGTCATAAGTATAAGTCAGGCCAACCGCAGATTTCCAGTCGGTGCCTTCCTGGGAAATAATTGCAGGCGACGCGATTTTGACGTCGACGCCTTTGGTTTGGCGACGGGCCAGGGAGTACTTCAAGTTGATTGATGAATACTCATCGAGTTTAAATCCGGTGCGCAATGCACCCCCAATTTGCTGACTTGAATAGGAAGATTGGATTGAGTTGTCGGTTCGCGTGGCAAACAAATCGATGCCAGCCGAAATCGGCATTCCCATGAAGTAAGGTTCAGTGAAGCTGAAATCAATCTGCTGTTTCTTGAAGCTGAGTGTCGTATTCAGATTGACTTGCTGACCACGGCCGAACAGGTTGCGTTCAGCCAAGCCAACCGATCCCACCACAGTTTCAACCGATGAATAGCCCAGTGAGAATGTCAGCGAACCAGTGCTCTTTTCAACAACTTCAATGACCAGCTCGATCTTGTCTGGTGCAGAACCTTCCTGCTCCTTGAAATCAACTTTTTCAAAAAAGTCGAGTGCGGTCAGGCGGCGGCGGGCACGTTCCACCAAGGTACGGTTGAAGGCATCGCCTTCGAACAGTTGCAATTCGCGGCGGATAACTTCATCGTGGGTGCGGGTATTGCCGATGATTTCAATGCGCTCGATATAAGTGCGCGGACCTTCGCTGATATTGTAAGTCAGATTGAGGGTCTTGCCATCGCTGTTGCGGTCTACCTTGGGCTCGACCTTGGCGAATACAAAGCCCTGGTTGGAGGCTTCAAGCGTAAGCTTCTCAACGGACTTATCGACTTTCGACGAGTCATAGGAATCTCCCACACCGGTCTTGACGACGCGCCGCAAACCTTCGGGTTCCAGATTGCTATCGCCAACATTGATGGCCACATCGGCAATCGCATAACGCGGGCCTTCCTCAACCACGATATCAATGATGAAGCCTTCACCACTATCGGCAAGGCGGGCGTCAGCTGAAACAATGGCCACATCGGCAAAGCCGTTCTTCAGGTAGTAGCGGCGCAACAATTCCCTGTCGAACGACAACCTGTCGGCATCATAGGTGGTGTTGCGCATGAAAAAGAACAGCCGCGAATATACCTTGGTGGCAATC
>JANONM010000187.1:0-3785 GCA_031420855.1 Hyphomicrobiales bacterium | reverse complement strand
GTTGCTGGCATGGGCTTTTGCCTGTTCCTGTTTGGACCCGCCTTGGCACCAAGCCTCCCGCTTTTCATGCTGGGCGGCCTCGCTTTGGGTGCCAGTGTTGGCAGCATGGATGTAGCCATGAATGCCCATGGTCTTGCCGTGGAAAAGGCATTGAAAAGACCCGTGCTCTCGGGCTTTCACGGCGGCTTTAGTGTGGGGGCCGCCATTGGCACGATAGGTGGTGCCTGGCTGATGCGCGAAGTTGGCCCCACCATCCAACTCCTCCTGATCTCCGGCATCTCAGCTGTTGCAATTTTGCTGTGCGCAAAATTTTTCCTGCCCGCCACCGTCGACAAGGGTCTGTCAGGTTCGCATTTCGCCTGGCCCACCAAAGCCACCATTGGCCTTGGTGCCTTGTGTTTTCTGGCCTTGATGATTGAAGGTTCTGTGGCTGATTGGGGTGCCCTGATGTTGCAGGGACGCTTTACCATTGACATGGCAACAGCAGCCCAGGCTTTTGGCTTCTACCAGGCGGGCATGGCCGTCTCGCGCTTCACCGGCGATTGGCTGCGGCAAAGATTTGGTGCTGTTCCCATGGTGGTTGTCAGTGCCCTCATCACGGCGTTAGGCACGGCTGCGGCCTTGGTCGCACCGTCGGTTACGCTGTCCCTGATTGCATTCACCATTGCTGGCATTGGCATTGGCAACGCTGCCCCGGTGCTGTTTGCCGGTGGCGGAAGATTGGAACCTGATGCGCCAGGCCGTGGCATCGCGGCTGTAACCACGATGGGCTACACTGGATTTTTGGCTGGCCCGCCGCTGATTGGCATGGTGGCAGAATTCACCAACCTGCAATGGGGTCTGGGTCTCACGGTGATTGCCGCCTTGATCATCGCCGCCTTTGCTTCCATGGTGCGGTCAGCAGATACTTATTGAAAGCATGCGTATGGATAATCCCGTTTCCGGCAAACATGTCTTCATCACCGGGGCGGGCCGTGGTTTGGGTGCTGCATTCGCCGTTGTGTTGGCGGACATGGGAGCCCATGTCACCATTGCGGGACGCAATCCCGAGAACCTTTATGCCATCGCCGAGTCGATCCGGCTGCGTAGTGGCAAGGCGCCACAAACCGCTATCATTGATCTCTCTGACATTTCGCAAGTCACCCTCTATGCGAAAAAATGCCGCGATGAAAAACGTCCCCTCGATATCCTGATCAACAATGCGGCGACTTGGCTTTCCGGCCCCCTGCAATCCCACGATGCCCTCGCCATCGCCAACACCATCACTGCCAATGTCACTGGCACCTTGTTGCTGACGCGCGGCATGCTGCCTCTGTTGCAGGCCTCCCCGGCTGCCGATATCGTCAACATGCTGTCCATCAGCGGCATGCCGAATGTGCCCTTGCAAGGGGCCTCTGTTGCCTACATCGCCTCGAAGCACGGCCAAACCGGGATGACGCAAGCCCTGCGCCAGGAATTGCGCGGCCAAGACATTCGTATCACCGCAATTTATCCGCCCAACATCGAAGACATCTCGCCCCTTGATGCCAAAGCCTGGAATGCCCCCCGCGACATGACAAGCTGGCTCAGCAACCGCGATGTGGTGGAAGCCACATTGGCTTCGCTCAGTCGCGCCCGCCACATCACCTACGCCTCGATTGCGCTCGAAACCGCGACGAGCAATTTCCACGGGCATTAGGGCGGCAGATAGCAAAATGCCCTGCCATAGGAAAATAAACCTTGATACCGCACGGTGCTTATGGCAGTTCTTGCTATACTCCAGAACTTCAAGTTCCCTTCCCCCAACAATAGTTTTGAGACCATCAGGAAAACGACGTTGGGGAGTGGAAGCATAGCGAGTCGAAGACACGCATCCCCCGCTCTGCAAATGACGACGACATGGCAACGAATCGACATCGCTTTGAAATAATAAAGTGGACTGTCACCGTTACCTGCCGGTTGAACACGGCACAACAAGAATTACTGTTCGCTCCAAATGTACATGAGTCATGTTAGACAGTGCAGACCACCAGTAGCCCTTGCGGAGCGCGAGTTGGAACCCCGCTTTCTTTCAACGGGTTGAGCTTGTTGTCAGCAAAGCTGGTTTCCAAATCGCCCGCGATAGGGCGGGCGTTTGGAATGACGGCGTATAGGGAGTCACTTACCATTGCCGCTCCACATCTCCACCCTTCCCTACGTCATCTTCATGATCGTCGCAAAACTATTGCCGGGCAATTGTATTGATCAGCCAATATTTTTCACATGCCCCGCAAATTCCTTGGTCCGCATCAACCGTTTGCACCTGTCAAACCGCTTCATCGCGTACACTTCAAAATCATCGGCGGGGTTTTTGTTGGCGTGTTGGATGAGGCCCCACAATGTCCAGAGCAGGTCGCACATCGCCTTGTAGATCACCATGCGGGCGTGGTCCTGGCTTGAGGGAATGCCGCCGAAATAGGCCACCAGCATTTCGGCATCCTGGGCGTCGTTAAAGCCGCCTTCGACCGAGAGATCGCCCAAATCCCACATCGGATCATTCATGCCGGCATATTCCCAATCGACCACCCACATGCGGCTGCCATCGTCGAGGAAGTTTTCGCAGAGGGGATCGCAATGGCAGGGAGTGAGGGTTGCGGGGTTGCGGGCGAGTGCCCTTCCGATGGGGCCTGCCTGGC
This sequence comes from Hyphomicrobiales bacterium, assembly GCA_031420855.1. Classification (GTDB taxonomy): domain Bacteria; phylum Pseudomonadota; class Alphaproteobacteria; order Rhizobiales; family Aestuariivirgaceae; genus Aestuariivirga. The sequence continues at coordinate 1,131 of JANONM010000187.1, read as the reverse complement.
CCACCACATCAAAATAGTCATCGGGCAAGTCCACATCCCTTGTGCCGAGGATTTTGAGATAGTCATCCATCATGCTGAAAAGTTCAAAGCGGAAGGGAAACACGCCGCCACTTCTGTGCAGTTTTTTCAGTACTGCACCAGCCCGTGCGGCGGCACCGGGGCGCTGTTTGAACAGGTCTGGCGACATGGTGACGGCATTGCTGATGTGGCTGGTGACCAGCAGGCCCGACACGGCATCGGCATAAAACACATTGGGGCCGACATGGGCCTCAGCAGCGATGAAGGCGGCTTCGGCTTCGTCCTGGCGATTGATATATTCGGCCGTGCCTTGGCCTGGCACGCGCAGCACCGCGCTCGAAAGCTGGTAGACCCGGTTGGTCAATCCGCCCAACCGTGCGATCGGCCCGTTGTAGGTGCTGATCGGCGGAATGGTGGCGATGATGCCACGGATTTCGGTCTCTTCCTCTGGCGACATGATCACGCTAGGCTATCATGAATTGTTGAAACGGGAAGGGCTGAAATGGCGGATCAAAAGCATGATGGATTTTTGGGTGCGGTTTATGGGGCCAAGGATAGCGACGATGTTGCGGCATTATATGACAAGTGGGCGGCAACCTATGATGCTGAAATGGCGGTCGCGGGGTATCAACACCCCTCGGCTTGCGTGGCCCTGTTTGCCCGCCATGTGATGCGCGGTTCGACACCTGTGCTGGATGCGGGTGCAGGCACGGGGCTGATGGGACAATGGTTGCTGACCCTGGGATATCCTGAAGTTGAGGCGTTGGATATTTCCGAGGGTATGTTGGAGATTGCGCGGCAGAAAAACCTTTACAGCGCCTATCACCAGTTGGCCTTGGGTGGTCCCTTGCCATTTCGCGATGGAGCTTTTGCCGGGGTTATTTCGGCTGGTGTGTTCACATCCGGCCATGTGGGTGTTGAGGGGCTGGATGAATTGTTGCGCATCTGCCGGGGTGGGGGTGCGGTTGTTCTCACGGTGAAATGCAACCTGTGGGACAAGGGGTTTGCGGCGGCTGTCGATCGTTTTGTGCGGGTGGGAATGATCAGGATTGCCGAGGTGACGGAGCCCTATGTGTCGATGCCGGGTGAAGCGGCGACAACACCAAGCCTCGG
>JANONM010000186.1:0-2220 GCA_031420855.1 Hyphomicrobiales bacterium | reverse complement strand
GGTCTTGCAGCTTGCGCAGTGACTTGTAGAGGCGGGCAATCTCGTCGAACACCTCAAGCACCTTGGGCTTGAGTTCGGTTTCCATGGCCGACAGCGACACGCCGAGGTCATCGCCCTCGTCGTCTTCTTCTTCCTCAACGTTGGGCTTGTCGAAATCCTCAGGGCTCAGCACGTCGGAATAATCGTCGTCATCGCCGCGCCGCATGGGTGGGGGCGGCCGTTTGGCTTCCTGCTTTTTTTGCTCGGCACGCTTGAGTTCGGCCTGTTTCCGCACCTCTTCCTTCGGCGGCACATAGGGCATGGGGGTTTGCACGGCCTGGTTCTGCTTGGCATCGGGGCCGGCATAGGTGGCTTCAAGATCGATGATGTCGCGAAGCAGAATCTTCCCTTCGTTCAATTCATCGCGCCAGATGATGATGGCCTGAAAGGTCAGCGGGCTTTCGCAAAGCCCGGCAATCATTGTCTCGCGGCCCGCCTCAATGCGCTTGGCAATGGCAATTTCGCCTTCACGGGAAAGCAATTCCACAGCCCCCATTTCACGCAAGTACATCCGCACCGGATCATCGGTGCGGTCAGCCGGAAGCTTTGGCGCATCCACCTTCATCAAGGCGGTTTCGGAAGATTCTTCCTCCACCTTGGTCGCCACGTTTTCGGTTTCTTCTTCGCTCTCAACCACCGTGATGCCCATTTCGGCGAGCATGCCGTAAATGTCTTCAATCTGGTCCGAGGTCACTTCATCGGAAGGCAAAACCGCATTCAATTCATCAAGGGTCACATAACCCCGGGCCTTGGCCATCTTGATCATCCGCTTGACGGCGGCATCATTCATGTCAAGCAGCGGTGAATCCTGGCCGGCATCTGGAACGTCAGTTTCCTGGGTGTTGTCTTCGACAGGCTTTTCTTCCGGCTCAACGGGTGGCTGTTCGGTTCCGGTGGGTTTGCGGGCCATGGGTTTTATTCCTTTGATCCAGGTGATTCGTGTCACCCTTCAATGCGATTCGTGCTTTCACCTAGCGAGAAGCCCGTTAATTGCGGCTTAACCATCAGACCTGCCGGAAACGCCAGAAACAACCCTCAGTCGGTGCCCTCGGTTATCCGTCCGGAGGCGGCCCCGAAGCCTGCGATCAGCGCTTCAGAACCCAGGATGGAATGCGATTGGTCACGCAACTGAACAAGTGCGTTCAGGTTTTCGTCTGATGGATCACGGGCAAATGCGGCTTCCGCCGCCTTCAACTCGCGCTCCAGCGTAACTGATTTCCGGTGTAGGGCGAGCATTTGGCGGAGGCCTGTCCGGGCATCATCATGTGCAGCAGCGGACGAAAGGAACCACTCATTCAAACGTTTCGCCTGGTCTTCAAGGCGGTTCAGCACAGGGCCAAACCCTCTTGTTGTCAGGTGGGCCTTCAGGGCAGCCGTTTCAAGGGCCTCCCCGGAGGACGCGCTATCTATGATTTGTGTACGGACGGAGTCAAGCTCTGCCGAGGCAAGTTCAACTGCGGCAAATTCGTCCCAAAACTCGTGGATCATTTCCGGATGATTGATCAGCGTGAGGACAATCATCCCCACGCGCCGTGCTTCTCCATCGCCATTTCCCATGGCCCGTGCGGCATTTTTCAGAAAATTCGAGGCAGGAGTTGCCACTTCCCAAGCTTGCAAGCGCCGACCGGACGGCGAAAAGCGCGTGGCATATGTCGATCCAAGGTTGCGTCCCCGGCCCCCCCGCCAGTCGTTTTGCAGGCCTTGCCGCAGTTTCTGGAAGCGGTCGCGCAATTCATCCAGATAATGCCGCCGCACACTTTCATCCACAATCGTCGCAACCTGAAAGCGCAAATCACGCTCAAACGCCGCCTTGCGTTCCGGGCTTGAGCGGTCATTCTCCGACAGCGCCTTGCTCCACAGCACGTCAACCATCGTCTGGGCCGCAGAAATCACGGTTTTCAAACCTTCCGGGCCATCACTGCGCAGTAAATCATCCGGGTCCTTGCCATCGGGCAGAAATGCAAATTTCAGCGAATGACCGGGCTCAAGGCGCGGCAGGGCCACATCCAGTGCCCGGTAAGCGGCCTTCAGCCCTGCTGTGTCACCGTCAAAACACAATACTGGTTCCGCAGCGGTGCGCCACAACATCGCCAGCTGGTTTTCCGTGAGGGCTGTTCCCATGGGAGCCACAGCTTCCGGAAATCCCGCCCGCGTCATGGCAATCACATCCACATAGCCCTC
>JANONM010000185.1:0-1873 GCA_031420855.1 Hyphomicrobiales bacterium | reverse complement strand
GTCACATCGCATGGATCACCGCCCGCCTCGGCGGCTGGGACTGTTACGGCAAACCACCCGGACCCAAAACCATGGCCCAAGGCTGGCGAAAACTCCTCATCATGATCACCGCATTCGACATCGCAAGGTCCGACGCAAATGGGTGAATCCCGTAGGGCCGGAGGTGGGGGACGAAGGGGAATTTTTCGACCAGTTTGCTCGAATGAAAGAGAGTCGTTTCAATTGGGCGGTGGTATCAAAGATTTTAGCTCACGACAATTTCGGGTGGCACAAAACATTGCTGGGGTGAGATGCGGCGATCTTCGCAGGCGGCTATCATGTTGTTGACCGTGCGCGTTGCGAGAGAAGCAATGGGAGTGGCCAATGTCAGGTCTATGATGCCTTCCAGCAAGGCGGCGCGGGTGGTGGGTGTTACTTCGTTGCACACGGCCACAGGCCGCTCCCTGCCAGCAATCTCGCGCAATGCCCTGATCAGTCCATCCTGTCCACCGCCTGCCACATAGATGGCGCGCAGATCAGGATAATTGGAGAGCATGGCGGAGACGGCATCGTAGGCGATCCGCTCGTCATCCAGGTTGATGATGGGTTCCATGAGTTGATGTTGCGGCGCATGTTCCCGCATGTAGGCACGAAAACTGATTTCAGAGATTTCGTGGTTGAGATAGCGATGGCTGCCGACAAGTATGCCGATCTTGCCGGGGGATTTGACAATGCAGCTGATGGCCCACCCTGCAATGCGCCCGCATTTGCGCGAATCCAATCCAAGATGACCCGTTACAGCCTCCGTACTGAGCGGGCTAAGCAAGGTGAAAATCGGCTTGCCCCGCGCAATCACCTTTACGACGGCTTGGATGACCTGCGGATGATCCATGGCAACCATGGCCAAGGCATCAACCTTGGCGGCAACGGCTTCGATGCGTTGGGCAACAAAACCGGGATCGAGGTCTTCCATGAATTCGAGAACGGGCTTGCCTTCAATATCGCGGGCTGACTTCGTTGCAGCAATTAATTCTTGGCCGAAATTTTCGTAAAAAGCGTATTTTTTCTGCAGCAGGAAACCAAAGCGACGCACTGGTGTTTCAGCAATCCGCCGCTTCAACAAACTTGTGGCGTGATAGCCAATCGATTCAGCTGCCTTGACGACTCGTTGCGCCGTATCATCAGTAACGGGGAGCCTGCGGTTGATGACCCTGTCAACCGTTGCGATACTCACGCCTGCGGCCTTGGCAAGGTCGGTCAATGTCGGACGTTTCACCATGTGTCTTTGATCGGCCTGCCAACAATGATAGTATTTGATATGAGATGATATAATCCATCATATCATCATTGCCCTCATGAAACAAGCATTCTAAAAGCACTATATCGAACAAGGATGCGCACCATGACTGCGGTTTCGCCCACAGCCAACTATGGACAACGTGACTATGGCCTGATCGGTGCCGATGCCGACAAGGCTGTTGTAGACGGGTTGAAGTCTGCCGCATGGTATCACACGGATATTGCCCGCAAAGAACTGAAAGAGCTGATGAAGCGAAGCGATGGTCCGGCCATTCGCGATACGGCGATCTGGCTTGGCGCGATGGTGGTGTTTGCGGGTCTCGCGATTTATCTTTGGCCGAGTTGGTGGGCTGCCCTGCCCTTGTTGGCCTATGGGGTGCTTTACGGATCAGCCACCGATTCACGCTGGCATGAATGTGGCCATGGCACTGCTTTCAAGACAGCCTGGATGAATGACGCGGTTTATCAGATTGCATGCTTCATGATCATGCGCAACCCGACGCGTTGGCGCTGGAGCCATACGCGGCACCACACGGATACCGTCATCGTCGGACTCGATCCCGAAATCGCCGTGATGCGGCCCCCGGTTTTGATC
>JANONM010000184.1:0-1771 GCA_031420855.1 Hyphomicrobiales bacterium | reverse complement strand
CCATGCCATGGAACGCTTGAGCAAAATCAATTCATTGCGGATTTATGGCAAGGCGAAGCACAAAGGCCCGATCATTTCATTCAACATGGAAGGGGCCCATGCCCATGACATTGCGACAGTTATTGACAGACAGGGCATTGCGGTCAGGGCAGGCACCCATTGCACGCAACCCTTGTTGCAAAGATTGGGTGTGACTGCCACTTGTCGCGCCTCATTTGGGCTCTACAATACCCATGAAGAAGTTGATAAACTGGCTGAGGCGCTAATCGCTGCCCAAAGGATTTTCGGATGATGGACGCCGTTGCTGACGTTGAAAATTTGCCCAATCCCACTGCCATTCCAGCAGATGAATTGGCGCGGCTGACCGATGATATCGTGGCAGCCCTCAAGACGGTTTACGATCCTGAAATCCCCGTTGATATTTATGAACTTGGCCTGATCTACAAAGTTGATATCGATGATGACCGCAACGTCGCCATCGACATGACGTTGACGGCTCCTGGCTGCCCCGTGGCTGGTGACATGCCGGGGTGGGTTGAGAATGCTGTTTCGTCGGTCGCTGGTGTTGCGCAAGCCAAATGCAAGCTGACATTTGATCCGCCCTGGGACCACAGCCGCATGTCGGAAGAAGCCCGCATGGCGATGAATATGTGGTGATGGCCAGGGTTGTTCCACTTACCGCCTTGTTGTTGGTCAGCTGGTTGACCCGCGGCCAATTCGGCAGAAACAGCCAAAAATGGTGGCTTGCATGAAGGCAGCATTGTCGCCGATGCCCCGGTTGTTGACGGTATTGCAGGCCATACATCCAATAGCTTGGAAATTGACAAATATTTCCCATATGATGGTGGAAGACAATCGGCCTTGCGGGGGAGCAAATGTTTCCTCTTCAGGTTTTTATGTGAGAAGAAAATAAACATGACAGCAGTTTCGGCAGCCACAGGTCAACGCGTTCGTCCAAGTGTCGTCAAATTGACAGATGCAGCGGCGCAACGCATTCGTGACCTCATGGCCGGGGCCGCAAATGAAACCGCAGGCTTGCGCATTGGTGTCAAGAATGGCGGTTGTGCTGGCATGGAATACACCATGGAATGGGCTGACGAAAAAAAGCCCTTTGATGAAGTTGTCGTCGACAAGGGGGCGCGGGTGCTGATTGAAGCCAAGGCGCTGATGTTTCTTCTGGGCACCGAAATGGACTTTCAGACAAGTGCATTGAAGTCGGGTTTTGTTTTCAACAATCCCAACCAGACCTCCGCCTGTGGTTGCGGTGAGAGTGTTGAAATCAAGCCCGCCGTGCTTGATGGCTGATTGTGGGCTTTTCGGAATCCTACAAGGATTTCCTGTTTGATCAATTGGCAGGGTTTGGTTCGGTTACCATCAGGCGGATGTTCGGTGGCGGTGGCGTTTATCTTGATGGACTGATGTTCGGCTTGGTCTACGATGACATGCTTTATCTCAAAGCCGATGCGACAAGTCAGGCTGCTTTTGAAACCGCCGGGTCAAGGCCATTTGTTTATCAGCCTGGCAATGGCAAGTCGGTGCAAATGTCCTATTGGCGTGCACCGGAAATTTGCATGGATGACCAGACTGAACTGCTTCAGTGGTGCGAGAAGGCCATGCAAGCTGCGGTGCGGGCTGCGCAGAAAAAACCCAAACCCAAACCCAAACCAAAGAAATGACACGTTCGTCAAACCTTCCGCGCTGGGGCTTTTATGGCATCGCTGGTGAAATTAATCCCGAGTGATTGTGATTTGCGCCAAACGACTTTGGCACC
>JANONM010000183.1:0-3511 GCA_031420855.1 Hyphomicrobiales bacterium | reverse complement strand
GGTGCCAAAGTGCTGGCGCAATATTTTGGCGGAGGGCCGGAGCTTGCGACAATAGAAGCTGCGGGAATCAGCACCCTAAAGCTAGATCTTACTGAAGCAGGCGCACCCGAAAAACTCATCGCCCATGCACTGCAAATATTCGGTCGCATCGATGTCATCGTCAACAATGCCGGAAGTCTCGTCGCCCGCACGCCGCTTTCAGAACTCCAGGACGACTTCATCGACAAAGTCTTTGATCTCAACTGCCGCCAACTGATCCATTGCTGCCGCATTGCCGCTGATCACATGGTGAAACAAGGCAGTGGCAATATCATCAACGTCACTTCCATCGCTGCCCGCAATGGTGCCAGCCCCGGTGGCAGTGTTTACGCCGGAGCCAAAGGCTTCGTTTCAGCTTTCACCAAATCACTGGCCCGGGAATTGGTCGACAAGAACATCCGGGTCAATTGCGTGTCCCCCGGCACCATTCACACAGCCTTCCATGATCGCTTTTCGACAGCCGAAAAACGCGCCGCCACGGCAAAAACCATTCCCATGCAGCGGCTCGGCTTGGCCGATGATTGCACTGGCGCCTTCCTTTATCTCGCCAGCGACAAGGCCTCGTCCTATGTCACCGGACAAGTGGTTGAGGTCAATGGCGGGCAACTGATGGCATGAGTGCCGACCGCCAATTGTCTGAACATTACGACGTGCTGGCCCCCGATGGTTCTGAAGTGCGCATTCTGGCATCGGGTGCGCGCGGCTCCATGGCGCATTTCACTCTGCCGCCGGGGCAAACATCACTGGCGGTTGCCCATCGCACGGTAGAGGAAGTCTGGTACATCGAGGCAGGGCAGGGCCTGATGTGGCGCAAATCTGATGACGGCGAAACCGTCACTGAATTGCGGGCGGGCCTGTCCTTGGCAATTCCGGTGGGCACGCATTTCCAGTTCCGGTGCAGCGGCAACACCGCGCTCAAGGCCATTGGCATAACCATGCCGCCTTGGCGGGGAATGGACGAGGCTTATTTCGTCAAGGGCAAATGGTGAAGCGAAGGGACCTCATCAGTCCTTCGGACAGCTTCTCCATGAAAAATGGAGAAGCGACAACAACTGTCCCTTCTCCGCGCCCCTTGGCGTGGAGAAGGTGGCGCAACGCGCCGGATGAGGTCCCTTTCTACCAACTCCCAATATTCGGCATGCTCTTCCAAGGCTCCTGCACCGGCAGATACGCATCATCCTTCTGCAACACTTCAATCGAGATGCCATCAGGCGTTTTGATGAAGGCCATGCGGCCTTCGCGTGGCGGGCGGTTGATGGTGATGCCGTGCTGCATCAGCTTTTCGCAATAATCATAGATGTTGTCGACCTGATAGGCCAAGTGGCCGAAGCTGCGTCCGCCTGTGTAAACTTCCGGATCCCAATTAAAGGTCAATTCCACCGGACTCTCTGGGCTTTCGGGGCAGGCTACAAACACCAGCGTGAATCTGCCCTTCTCGCTTTCATGGCGGCGCAGTTCAACAAAGCCCAACTTGTTGATGAAGAAATCCAGCGACTGTTCAAGGTTGCTGACGCGAATCATGGTGTGGAGATATTTCATTTTTAAGTCCCAATTCTGGTTTGCTGATGGAAGTGATCTATCCACAATTCGAATCACTCGTCCAGTTTTTTGCAATGTAGAGAAGGAAAGATTGTGTGAACAACATTGACCGTTGCTCATCAAGGGTTCGTCTCAGTCATCAGCGCTGCTGAAGATATGTGGCACAAGTGTGTGCAGCATAAGGCTATTTTGGAAATTGTGCGGCTTGCGGCGGCATTGCCAAAGCTGGCTGCAAGGCTTTATCCACGCCCCCTAAACCTCAGACTGTACAAAACAGTTAATATTTGCGCATATTCAGGTCTGGGGCGGTGCTTGGGCAGCACCGCAGAGGGCTTAGTGAGTGATGACGACAAGAGAAAATGATGGCGAGCGGTCAAATCTGCAACTGCCGCTGGACACAATTCCAACACCAAATGTGATTCACATCGATGGCTTGGTGAAATGGTTTGATGTGGGCCGCGGCTATGGCTTCGTGATTCCAGACAACGGTCTGCCGGATATTTTGCTGCATCTTTCCTGCTTGAAGCGTGATGGCTTTGACGCGCCGCTTGAAGGCACGCGTGTGACCTGCGAGGTCGTGGCGCGCCAAAAAGGCTTCCAGTGCCTGCGGGTTCTCTCGGTGGACAACTCTACCGCCATTCATCCGGTTGAACGCCGGGCTCGCACCCACAATGAAGTTGCCCCTTCAACAGGCTGGGTCAGGGCCAAGGTAAAGTGGTTCAACCGGGCCCGTGGTTTCGGCTTTGCCTCGGAAGGTGAAGGTCTCGGTGATATTTTTGTCCACATGGAAGTCATGCGCAAAACCGCCATTCCTGAGTTGATCCCCGATACCTGGATTTACTTGCGCTACGGCGACAGTCCGAAGGGAAAAATGGCCTCGGAAATCCGCTTGACGCTGGAAGGTGGGCCTGCCCATACCAACTGAACCACGGCACCTGCCGCGAAAGCTGAAAATTGTGACAGACCGTTCGCCAAGTTTTCGCTGCAATCGCCAGTGATAGGTTTCTGATGCGTTCGTTCTTCATCAAAATGCTGCTCTCACTGATGTTGCTGTTGTCAGCAGTTCACCAGAGTTTTGCCCAGCAGCTTGCTCCGTTTGAGCCAATTTCAATTGTGACAGGGCAATCGGCAACAATCCTTATTGCTGAAATCGCCGAAACCGAGGACTCCCGCTCCCGCGGCTTGATGTTCCGACATGTCATGCCACAAGATCGCGCCATGCTGTTTGATTTCGTCAAACCAAGGCCCGCCGCCATGTGGATGAAAAATACCTATATATCGCTGGATATGCTGTTCGTGCGCGAAGACGGCACCATTGCGGCAATTGCCGAAAACACCGAGCCCTTGTCATTACAGACCATCAGTGTGGAAGAACCAGTGCGTGGCGTGGTGGAATTGGCAGCAGGAACGGCCAAACGGCTGGGCATCCAGCGCAACGACAAGGTTTATCACCGGATTTTCAAGACTGAACAACAATAGAATTTTTCCATCTATTATGCTTGCAGGTCTCACCTTAAATCGGTTATGCACCGCCCTGCAAGAATTGTCGGGGCGTAGCGCAGTCTGGTAGCGCACCTGCCTTGGGCGCAGGGGGTCGCGAGTTCGAATCCCGCCGCCCCGACCACCCTTCGCCGAAGGCTACGGGTGGCTCCGCCAGACGGAGACTTGGCGAAGGCTGTCCGCCGTAGCTCCCCTTGGAGCGTAGGAGGACTGCTTGATCATCTTGGTTGGCAATATGTTCTATGTCTATCATCTGCAGAGCCTGTCAGCCCTAAATGAACGGTACATTGGTTTCACCGAAGATCTGAAAAACCGTTTGGCTTCTCACAATCGCGGTGAGTCCACCCATACGCGCAAGCATTTGCCTTGGGAATTGGTCGGCTATCACGCTTTCCGGGATAGGCAGACAGCCATCGAGTTCGAAAGCTACCTG
>JANONM010000182.1:0-2542 GCA_031420855.1 Hyphomicrobiales bacterium | reverse complement strand
ACTTGCAGGCCTTGGCCCAGCTTCGCACATTGTCATCAACCAGCACGGTGGTGGGCGATGTTTTGGCGGTTTTCAATTCAAAGCGCGAGGCGGTGGCCAGGGCTTCGGGAAGTGTGGGGCCTGCCGTTGCAAACAAGTCGGCATCGATCGACCAGGCCACGGTCAATTCGGCGAATGACATTTTCCGGATGTTGAAATCATAGCCCTTCTTGCCGACTTGCAGCACAATCTGGTGTTGGTAGCGCCGCATGGCCTTGATGACATCCTCGGTCGGCACATCTGCAAGATCGAGAGTGATGTGGTTATTGGCGTCACAAGTGAGAGAAGCCAGGTGGCATTCCTCTTCACAATCAGAAAATTCAAAGCTGACGGTGCTGGTTGCGACACCCTCGAATGTTCCTTGGCCAAAGCTGGTCTCAATTTTATCGGCGGCCAAGGCAACGGTGGGGAACAGCAGAAAAGCCAGCATGGTTATGGGTTTGCGCATCGGCGGTTTCCTTTGACCAAATCGATGGCTAGGTATTACAGCAACTTGCATTCCCTGGCCAATTCTGCTTTATCCCGCTGATCTCACACGCAAGTTTGGGGTTTCCAATCGCCTGGCTGAATAAGGGCTGCCACGGCGATGTCAACCAATGTCCTGAAAGGATTGAACAAATGCCCAAGATGAAGACCAAGTCTGCGGCCAAGAAGCGGTTTCGCTTCACGGCATCAGGACTTGTGAAAGCCGGTGCCGCTGGCAAGCGCCACGGCATGATCAAGCGCTCCAACAAGCAAATCCGCAATCAGCGCGGCACGATGATTTTGGCTCCGGGCGATGCAGGCCTGGTCAAGATTCACATGCCCTATGCTGGCAAATACTAAGAGGAGCTTGACACATGCCACGTTCAAAAGGCGGCGTCGTCGCTCGCCGTTCACATAAAAAAGTCCTGGCCCGCGCCAAGGGCTATTTCTCGCGCCGCAAAAATGTCTTCCGCGTTGCCGTTCAGGCCGTGGAGGCTGCTGAGCAATATCAATACATCGCCCGCCGCCAGAAAAAGCGCAATTTCCGCAGCCTGTGGATCCAGCGCATCAACGCCGGTACACGCGAACTCGGCCTGACCTATGGCCGATTTATCGATGGCCTCAACAAGGCCGGGATCAGCGTGGACCGCAAGGTTCTCTCCGATCTGGCAATTCATGATCCGGTGGCTTTCGGCGCCATCGTCGAGAAGGCAAAAGCCGCTCTCGCTTAAGTTCACAACCCTCTGAAACCGTCATTCCCGCGAAGGCGGGAACCCCGCTAGCAACCAGCGAGCTGTAGAAAGCGGGATCCCCGCCTTCGCGGGGATGACGGAAAGATGGGGGCGGGTTGAAAGTTTGGTTCATTTATTCCGGGCCTTGAGTGGAGTGTCAGACTCCTCTACTCAAGGCCTTTGTTTTTTGATGGTGATGCAATGTCCCTAGAGGCACTGGAACAAGATACCCTGGCGCAAGTTGCCGCCGCCGTTGACGAGTCCACACTGGAAACCGTGCGCGTCTATGCGCTGGGCAAGAAGGGCGCGATTTCCGAGCGCATGAAAACGCTGGGGGCCATGGCACCCGGTGAGCGCAAAACATTTGGCGCGGCGTTGAATGTGCTCAAAGACAAAGTCACCGAAGCCATCGTCACACGGAAGACTGTTCTGGGTCGTGCCGCATTGGATGCGCGGCTGGCATCGGAAAAAGTTGACATAACTCTTCCCGCCCGCGCCGAACTGCGAGGCTCCGTCCATCCCGTCTCGCAAGTCTGGGAAGAAGTGGTGCAGATTTTCGGTGATCTTGGGTTCTCCGTCGCGGAAGGCCCGCACATCGAAGACGACTTCCACAATTTCGATGCGCTGAACATGCCGCCGGAACATCCGGCCCGGCAGGAGCATGACACGTTTTATTTCAACGAGCGTGAAGACGGTTCACGCATGGTGCTGCGCACCCACACATCACCTGTGCAAATCCGCACCATGCTGTCACAGAAGCCGCCGATCCGCATCATCGCACCGGGCCGCACCTTTCGGTCTGACTCCGACATGACGCACACACCCATGTTCAATCAAGTGGAAGCACTTGTCATCGATGAGACTATGCATATGGGAAATCTCCAATGGCTGCTGCACGAATTCTGCAAAGCCTTCTTCGAAGTTGACGATGTGAAAATGCGTTTCCGCGCTTCGCACTTTCCCTTCACCGAACCATCGATGGAAGTGGACATTCAATGTTCATGGAAAGACGGCCAGGTGAAAATCGGCGAAGGTGAGTCATGGCTGGAAATTCTGGGCAGCGGCATGGTGCATCCCCACGTCCTCAAATCCTGCGGACTCGATCCCAATACCTACCAAGGCTTCGCCCTCGGCATGGGCATCGACCGCATCGCCATGCTGAAATACGGCATCCCGGATTTGCGGGCGTTTTTCGACAGCGATCTACGCTGGCTGAGGCACTACGGCTTCAAGGCGCTGCAAGTGCCGACGCTGGTGGGGGGGCTGTCATGAAATTCACCCTCTCCTGGCTCAAGGACTATCTCGAC
>JANONM010000181.1:0-1719 GCA_031420855.1 Hyphomicrobiales bacterium | reverse complement strand
AGCGTCGTCAAACCGCCGCCCGACATCATCAAGTAGAGCGGCGCATGAAGGCCCATCGATGCAAGGCCTGTTTGCAAACGCGCGAGATAGCCTGCCATCAGGGGCCGTACATAGGCATTGGCCACGGTGGTTGAAAAGCGCTCGTACTCACGGATTTCAGGCGCCACTTCCGAAGACAGGCAAATGGAAATGTTTGTCGGCAGCAAGGGCCGCAGCACGTCGTGCAAACGCCGTTCGTGGCCATCATGGGCATAGGCATGCAGCAAGCCGATCGCCACGGCCCCGGCATTTTCTGCCAAAATGGATTTGGCAAGATCGGGAATGGCGGCGTCATCCAAGGGTATCAGAACATCGCCATTGACGGCCAAGCGTTCGCGGATGGTCAAGCGTCGGTGGCGTGGCACCAATGGCGTGGCGCGATTGATGCTCAGATCATAGTGATCAAATCGCTTTTCATAGCCTTGCTCAATCACATCGCGAAAGCCCTCGGTGGTGATGAAAGCCGTGGCGGCACCTTTGCGTTCGATCAGGGCGTTGGTGGCGAGGGTTGTGCCATGAATGCAGACGGCGATATCGGCAGGCTTGATGGCGGCTTCGGCGATAAGATTTGCAGCCCCTTCCAGCACGGCCACTTCAGGTGCTTGCGTGGTGGTGAGGAGTTTACAACTCCAGCGCTTTTCGCCATATTCAAGGACAATGTCGGTGAAAGTGCCACCAATGTCGGCGGCCAATTTGTAAGTGGGCTTCATGCCCCGCCATTGCCCCAAGCGACGGGGTTTGACAAGTGAGTTGGGCTGGGCTTCAAACAGGACCATGAGCAAGATTACGATTCAAGACGTGGCCCAGCGGGCCGGGGTGAGTGTTGCCACCATTGACAGGGTGTTGAACCACCGTCCGGGGGTTCGCCAGCAAACCGTCGAGAAGGTTGAAACGGCCATTCGCGAACTGAATTATCAGCCGGACCGCATTGCCGCACGGTTGGCCAGGGGCCGTGAATATCGGCTGTGGTTTATCTTGCCGACAACAGCTGGAGAATTCTTCCAGGACATTGCTGATGAAGTTGAGGAGTCAGCGCGGCGCATGGCCGGCGAGCGTGTGGCCATCATGGTCAAGAAGGTTGACGTGTTTGATGGTGAATTGCTGGCCCAGACCTTGGATAATCTGGGTGAAGATGTAGACGGCGTGGCAGTCGTGGCGCTGGATCACCCGGCGGTGCGCGAGGCCATCAATGGTCTGGTGGCGCGGGGCATCACCGTGGTCACGCTGGTGTCTGATGTGCCGGGTTCCAAACGGACGCATTTCTCCGGCATTGACAATTCATCGGCAGGTCGCACCGCTGCGGGCCTGATGGGGCGTTTTCTGCGCGGGCAAAAAGGCAAGGTCGGCTTGTTTGCCGGTTCGCTTTCGCTGCGCGACCACATCGAGCGGCAGTTTGGTTTTGAACAGATCATGGCCCAGGAATTTCCGCATCTCGAAATCCTGCCGGTTCGTGAATCACGCGATGAGGTGGAGCGCACGGAAAGCCTCGCCTCTCAACTGTTGAGCGAACACAAGGATCTGGTGGGGATTTACAACGTGGGTGGCGGCACCAAGGGCCTTGTGGCAGGGCTTGATGCTTCCGGTCGCGCCAAGGACATCGTTTTCATTGCCCACGAAATCACCGAAGGCTCAAGACGGGCCCTGATCCGCGGCACCATCGACGCCATCATCAACCAGGAC
>JANONM010000180.1:0-3101 GCA_031420855.1 Hyphomicrobiales bacterium | reverse complement strand
TGGATCATCAGACGAATTTACGGTACCTGAAAAATCGATGCCCGGCACATGGGGATAAGTGCGCACCAAGCCGCCCCCTGCCCCAAGGCAAAGGCCATCCTTGTAATTCAGCGTGGAGTATTCAACATCAACAAGCACATTTCCCGGTGGCAATTGATCGGTGGAAATCGCGCGGACATGGGCCGAGGTGTTGCCTTCTGCGTCTTTTTCAACGAGCAGCGCCTTGAATGTCATGTTGTATTCCTCTGGCATGTATTTGCGTAGTCTATGGCAGTTTTGACGTTTGAAACAACAGCACTTTCAAACCGCCATGGGAAATGCTGCGACCGGGATCGTGAAACGGCAGGCCGGTTGATTTGGCAAGGGCTGGCTCGGTTGTCACCAGTCCCACGCGCCAGCCGGCAAACTTGGTTTTGAGTGTATTTCCCAATGCGCCATAAAGCCCATGCAAGGGTTTCTTGTCGCCAATGCGTGTGCCAAAAGGCGGATTGACGATGACTAATCCCGGCGAGCCTTCGGGTGCTGTGAGTTCGCTGATGGTCTTCCGTTGAAATTGGGTGAAGGCCGAAACACCCGCCCGCTCGGCATTGGCAAGGCTGGCCTTGATGGCACCAGCATCGCGGTCGCTGCCATGAAACATGAAGGGCGGCGTCTTCGGCGGCGTTGCTGCTGACATTGTGCGCCACTTCGCTTCATCAAAGTTCGCCAATTGTTCAAAAGCAAAATGCCGCCCGCGACCCGGCATCAACCCTGCGGCAATTTCGGCGGCCTCAATAACGAAAGTGCCGGAGCCGCACATGGGGTCCAGAACTGGTTCAAGGCCCTGATAGCCACAACGGCGCAGAAACAGCGAGGCCAGGGTTTCGCGCATGGGGGCTTTGGCAATGGCTTCCTTGAAACCCCGCTTATGCAGACCTTCGCCCGATGTATCGATGCTGAAAGTGCAGAGATCGTCTTCAATGCGGGCCTTGATGCAAAGATCAGCATCGTGCTCAATGGGCGCGCCAAATTCCTCGCGGATGGCGGTTTCAACCCGTTCGGCAGCCGCACCAGCGTGGTAAATCCGTGATTTCTTGCAGGTGAATTCAACCCTGACCGGAATGTCCTTTCGCAAAATGTCTTCCCAGGGAAATTTGCGGGCCCGCTTGTCGAGTTGTGCAAGGTGCAGAGCGCGGAATGAACCTATGCGGGCAAGGATGCGGCTGGCTCCACGGATTTGCAGGCTGGCCCGCCAAACGTCAGACCACTTGCCTGAAAATTGCACACCGCCGGGGATGGCTTTTACATTTCTGAAATTGAGACTTTGGGTTTCAGCCAACAACTCAGGTTCAAGCCCTGGTGTCGCCACCAGAAAAATCTCAAAATCATTGGGTGTGGTCATGACGACCGCTTAGACAAGTTGCTCGTGATTATCGACTGAATAATAATTGCGGCTCAAATCCGCCTGGCATTTTCGCGCAATGGAAATTTTTCAACCACGAGGGTTCAACGAATTTCAAACAGCCCATCCACTTCAACGGCAACGCCCAGCGGCAGTTGAGCCACGCCAACGGCGGCACGAGCATGTTTTCCCGCTTCACCGAAAACCTGAACCATCAGATTTGAAGCACCATTGCCGACTTTTGGCTGATCCGTGAAATCCGGCGTCGAGTTCACAAAAATATTTAGCTTGATGCAGCGGGCCACCCGGTCCAGATCGCCCAATGCCAGTTGCAGTTGGGAAATGATATTCAAGGCACAGAGTTTTGCCGCGTCCTGTCCCTGTTCAATACTGATGTTTTGTCCCAGGCGCCCGACATGCCTGACTTCGCCGTTCCATAGGGAGACTTGCCCCGAGACAAAGGCCTGGTTGCCACTGAGCACCACGGGCACATAATTGGCCACGGGGATGGCCGCTGTTGGCAGTTCGATGCCTGCTGCTTTCAGTTCCGCCAAAATTCTGCCTGCCATGATTGCTCCTGATGCTTGAGCCCGAGATTGCCATTCACGGGGACAGAGATCAAGCACCCCCTTGCAATCAAAGTTGCGGCTCAGCCTGTTTCGGGTAATAGTTCCATCTGAATTGAAACTTGCAACTCCATAGCTGGAAAACCAACATTGATGTCTCCGCAAGACCAAAATCTTCTTGATCGCCGGGCCAAACTTCTCGGACCCAATGTACGGCTGTTTTATGACGAGCCATTGCATCTGGTCAAAGGCGAGGGCACTTGGGTTTATGATGCGAGCGGGCGAAAATATCTTGATTGCTATAATAACGTGCCCCATGTGGGTCATTGTCATCCGCATGTTGTCGATGCGATTTGCAAACAGGCGCAGCAACTCAACACCCATACCCGTTATTTGCATGAGGGCATTCTGGACTATGTGGAGCGACTGACAGACTATCTGCATGACGGTATTTCAACAGCCATCATGGTGTGCACTGGCAGCGAGGCCAATGATATTGCCCTGCGCATGGCCCAAGCTGTTACTGGGTAGTCAGGAATTATTGCCACCGATCACACTTACCATGGCAACACATCCGCAGTATCACAACTCTCGACAACGTCGCCTCCGCTGGGCGGATTTTCATCGCATGTCCGGCATGTGCCGGCACCGGATTCCTATCGACCCTTGGGTGCGGCGGAGGGCGCGGATTTTGCAACGGCGTTTGCCCGTGAAGTGAAAAAGGCCTGCCTGTCATTGACCGAAAGCGGTCATGGTGTGTCGGGCATGATCCTCTGTCCGTTTTTTGTGAATGAAGGTTTTCCGGATTTGCCATCCGGGTTTCTGGATCAAGCTGCGGCCACTGTTCGCAAACATGGCGGGGTTATCATTGCCGATGAAGTGCAACCCGGATTTGGGCGCATCGGCAGCCATTTCTGGGGGCATGAGCGCATCGGATTGAAGCCCGAAATTGTGACGATGGGAAAGCCCATGGGCAATGGGCATCCGGTTGCCGCGGTGGCCACGTCGTTCCTGCTGGTGACGTTCCTGGTGGTGGCCAGCTCCCGAGCTGCGTTCGTTGGCACCTCCTCCAACACCGGCAACTCGGTGACGGCCGCCTCGGTCAGCCTGACTGACAACGACACCGCTACCGCCCTGTTCAGCCTCACCGATGA
>JANONM010000179.1:0-2298 GCA_031420855.1 Hyphomicrobiales bacterium | reverse complement strand
ATATCAAGACCGCGCCGCGAAACTTTACGCAACCAACTGAGCAAGCGCTTGTCGGTATGTTTCTGGACATTGAGGCCGCCACAGACAATGACAGCGGCTTCCGCAGGAATGGCTTCGAGATCGCCGTTGACCATGGTCACAATGCCGTTGGATGCGGTGACCGGCAGTCCATCGAGGGAGTGCAGCGTCCACTTATAGAGGTTTTTACCGCTGCTGCGATTGGCATGGCGCAACGGTTCGATGGCCGATGTGACGGGCATCATGGTGAACTCTGGGATCAAGATAAGTGCCACGCTTTGCGGCAGGCTTTTGGGCTTCTCACCGAACATGAATGAATGCTCCTTTGCGACATGATGAGCCATTTCCGACACTTTGTCCAGCAACGCCAAAACGAAGGTTAAAAACGACGTATTCCAAGTGCATTGGTCGCATTCAGTGCGGGTTTGTCGCAATTGTCCAAGCTGGAATTTGCCGCTGAGGCACATTCGGTGTGTTGTCCTGCTGAGGTTTCCATGAACGCACCCACGCCATTTATCAAAAATGTTTCGGCTACGATGGACAATCCATTGGGGGCATTTCTGGGGCTTGCGTCTATCGAGATAACCGCCAAGCAGATTGAAAAAATTCCCATGCTGCAAAGCAGTTTTGCAGCGGGCACGTCGGTGTTTGTGGCGCTGATTGATGCTGGCGATTTGCGAGGGCAGATCGAGGCTGTGGCAGCGTTGCGGCACGCGGGGTTCAATCCCGTTCCGCATATGCCGGCACGGTTCATTATTGATCAGGCCGATCTTGCCAACCGTTTGTCGAAGTTTGTAAATCGCGGTGGCGTGACGGATGTGTTGGTGCTGGGAGGCGGTGCACCGCAGCCCATTGGTCAGTATCATTGCGCCATGCAGTTGTTTGAAACTGGGGAATTCCAGAAAGCTGGTATAAACCGCATTGGCATTGCCGGACATCCAGAAGGCAATCCCGACATTGCAAAACGCCATGGCGAAGCCATGTTGTTGACAACTCTCAAGCAGAAGTCCGACTGGCTGAAGCAGGCTGGCATCGAAGGCTTCATTGCCACTCAATTCCTGTTTGATGCCGCACCACTGGCCCATTGGGCGTCGGAGCTTCGGATTGCCGGAATTGAACTTCCCATTCATGTGGGTGTGCCGGGGCCAGCCACTATCAAGACATTGGTCAAATATGCCGCCATGTGTGGCGTTGGCAATTCAGCCCGATTTATCCGCAAACAGGCCATGAATATCACCAAGCTGCTGAGTGTCTCAGAGCCTACTGAGTTCGTTGACCAGTTGGCCACGCTGCATTTCGATAAACCAGAGTTGGGGATTGCTGCGCCACACCTCTATCCATTTGGCGGATTTGACAAGTTGATTGCGTGGATGGTTTCGAAGAGAGGTTGAATTCTGGCAGATCGGTGCTATTTAGGTAGTAGGTAGCAATTTAGGTAGCAGGTACCTCGCATGGCGTTGAGCATCAAGAACAAAGAAGTCGAGAAAAAAGCCCGGAAGCTGGCATTTCTGACGGGTAAGCCAATTACTGAGGCCCTCAACGACTCCCTCGACCTTTCGTTGCTGCGGCAGAGCGCGATCCAAACGCCCACGGCCAAAGAGGAGCTTTGGGCGAGAATCCAGGAGATACAAAGACAAGTTGCAGAGATGCCAACTTTGGACACGCGAACCGCCGATGAGATTATTGGATATAATGAATTCGGTCACTTTGACTGATGCTTATTGACTCATCAGCTATTATTGCGATTTTGATGCTTGAGCCAGAAGCAAAGACGTTTTTCGACATCATTTCGCATGCTCGCACCCGGCTCATTGCAGCACCAACGCTTGTTGAATCGTCAATTGTTGCAAAAACAGTCAAAGGGACAGATGTGCTGCCACGGCTTGAACTGTTGCTGCGCGAACTGGACATCAAGGTCCTGCCTTTTGGTGCCGATCATGCGCACGTTGCCAAGCTTGCATTTGTGAAATACGGCAAAGGCCAGGGACATCCCGCGCAACTCAATTTTGGTGATTGCATGAGCTATGCCGCTTCAAAAGTCGAAGCCATGCCGCTGCTCTTCAAGGGTGATGACTTCCGACACACTGATGTGGTCTGCGCCATCTAACCTTGATTGCCAAACAACCTGACCTCACTGCCTTTGCGTGCGGCCTTCAGCAAGAATTCCCATGCGTAATCGGCATAGGAACGGAACACATAAATCTCGATCACGTTGTCCTCCACGATATGTAGCAAGGCAGCGATTTCGGCAAAGCGCATGCGGCGCACGGTGCCGGGTGG
>JANONM010000178.1:0-2757 GCA_031420855.1 Hyphomicrobiales bacterium | reverse complement strand
GGCGTTGATGGTTTGATCGTTGTTGACCTGCCGCCGGAAGAGGATGATGAACTCTGCATTCCTGCCATGGCAGCTGGCGTCAACTTTATTCGGCTTGCAACACCGACGACTGATGACAAGCGAGCCCCTGCGGTGTTCAAGAACACGTCAGGTTTTGTTTATTATGTTTCCGTGCTTGGAATCACCGGCACCAAGGCTCCGGATCTAAGGAGTGTTAAAGCCAATGTTCAGCGTTTGAAGAAGCATACGACGCTTCCAATCTGTGTCGGCTTCGGCGTCAAGACGGCAGAACAGGCCAGAACCATTGCAAAAACCGCCGATGGCGTTGTGGTGGGTTCAGCATTGGTCAGTGCGGTGGCGAATAGTTTGGACAAAAAGGGCAAGGCCACGGCCAAGACAGCCAAGGCTGTTCATGCCTTGGTCGCTGAAATCGCGGCAGGCTTAAGGACTTAAGACATGAACTGGATCAAGAATTACGTTCGCCCGAAAATCCGTTCACTGCTGGGCCAAAAACGCGACACGCCGGAAAACATGTGGATCAAGGATCCTGAGTCCGGTGAGATGGTTTTCTACCGGGATTTGGAGGCCAACCAGTTTGTCTTTCCGGCTTCCGGCTCGCACCACCGCATGCCGGCTGAAGCGCGCTTGAAGGCCATGTTCGATGACGGAGAATGGGAAAAGATCAATTTGCCAGGCGTTGCTGTTGATCCCCTGAAATTCCGCGATGAACGGAAATATGCAGACCGCCTCAAGGAAGCCAAAGCCCGGGGCCATGTGGATGACAGCATTCATGCAGGCCACGGCAAGGTTGAGGGCATGCCCATGGTTGTCATGGTGCAGGACATGTCATTTATCGGCGGATCGCTTGGCATGGCAGCGGGCGAAGCCATCATCACGGCCATGCGCAAAGCCTTGCAATCCAAATGTCCTTGCGTGATTTTTGTGGCTTCGGGTGGGGCTCGCATGCAGGAGGGCATACTCTCGCTGATGCAAATGCCGCGCACGACGATTGCCGTGCAAGATTTGCGGGCGGCAGGCCTGCCCTATATCGTGGTTCTGACAAATCCAACGACAGGTGGTGTCACGGCATCCTATGCCATGCTGGGTGACGTCCACCTTGCAGAACCCAATGCCCTGATCGGCTTTGCCGGGCAGCGGGTGATTGAACAAACCATCCGTGAAAAACTGCCGCCGGGTTTCCAGCGTTCGGAATATCTCAGGGATCATGGCATGGTTGACATGGTGGTTTCGCGGCTGGAGATGAAAGCAACCGTGTGCCGCATTGCGCGAATCCTGATGAAGTCCCCTGCCCTGGCGTCAGTTTCCACGGCCTTGGTGCCTGCTTAAACCTTGGCCGTCAGCGATGCCATATTGGTGCGCTTGTTGGGATTGCATCCCAAGATCATCGACTTCAATCTGGATCGCATGTTCAGGATTTTGGCCAGACTGGGCCACCCTGAGAAAAAATGCCCGCCTGTCATTCACATTGGCGGCACCAATGGCAAGGGTTCCACGCAAGCGTTTTTAAGGTCCATGATGGAAGCGGCAGGTTTGCGGGTACACGCCTATACGTCGCCACATCTGGTTCGCTTCCATGAACGCATTCGTGTGGCTGGCACATTGATTTCGGAGCCGGACCTATCAGAATTGCTGGAGGAATGCGAAGCGGCAAATGCGGGGGCGGCGATCACGTTTTTTGAGATCACTACAGCAGCAGCGTTTTTGGCGTTTTCGCGAACATCGGCCGACTACTTGTTGCTGGAAGTGGGTTTGGGTGGCAGACTTGACGCTACAAACGTTGTCAACAATCCTGCTGCCACCTGCATCACCTCAATCGGGCTCGATCATCAGCAATACCTGGGTGAAACACTTGAACTGATTGCGGGCGAAAAAGCCGGCATTATCAAGCAATCGGTGCCCTGCATTTTGGGTTTCATGCCGGAAGCCGCACGCACCACAATTGAAGTGGTTGCTGAATGGAACCATGCACCGCTTCAGATTGCCGGGCAGGACTGGGATGTCTTTGAGCAGCATGGCCGAATGGTGTTCCAGGATGCGAACGGACTTCTCGATCTGCCGTTGCCAGCTTTGCCGGGACCGCACCAGATGCAAAACGCCGGCAATGCGATTGCGGTCTTGCGCTGTTTGCAGGACCAGCGGATCAGCGATGACCATATAGCTGATGGTCTCAAGTCCGTGCGGTGGCCCGCGCGTTTGCAGCGCTT
This sequence comes from Hyphomicrobiales bacterium, assembly GCA_031420855.1. Lineage (GTDB taxonomy): Bacteria > Pseudomonadota > Alphaproteobacteria > Rhizobiales > Aestuariivirgaceae > Aestuariivirga. The sequence goes on along the minus strand of JANONM010000178.1, from coordinate 532 downwards.
GCAGAACGGTGGACTTTCCAGTTTGCTGGATGAGGGCAGCGAGCTTTGGCTGGATGGCGGGCATAATGCGGATGCTGGCATTGTTTTGGCGAAGGCATTGCAGGCGATGCCTGAAAAGCCGCTTGTCATCATCTGGGGCATGCTGAATACGAAAGACGCAAGGGATTTCTTTCGTCCTTTGGCCACCCTTGCCAAACATGTGGTGACCTTGAACATTCCGGATGAAGCCAATGCCACTCCCGCAGAATCCTTGGCTGAAACAGTGCGGGGCTTGAATGTCAGCGCAACTCCAGCAAGTGGCGTTCGCGATGCGGTGTTGAAAGCATGTGCCATTGGCGGTTCAACGCGTATCCTGATTTGTGGATCACTTTATCTGGCAGGGCATGTTTTGGCAGCGGAAGAATCTCAAAGCATGTCGGCCATTTCGGGTGCGGGGAAACGATAGTGCAGGCATTGGATTGCAAGAGACTGTTGGATTTCTTTGTACCCGTGGTTCGGGGCAATGGCTATCATACCAATTGCTCTCTGAAAT
>JANONM010000177.1:0-2948 GCA_031420855.1 Hyphomicrobiales bacterium | reverse complement strand
GGTCGTGAAATTTCGCGGCGCGGCGCTGGCGGATTGCTGGCGGCGCTCTTCACCAATTTTGCAAGATCGTCACCCATCGGCAATTCGGAGGCATGGGCCAGCCGGATCAGCACCATTTCGGCTGCCTGATCCGGCCGTGCGGCCGTTGCAGTTTCGGCAATGCCTTTCAACAGCATTTGCCAGGCTCTGGCCAATTGCGGCACTGAAAGTTTCCCGGCGTATTCGCTGCCTTTGGATTTTTCGAGTGTCGTGTGGGCGGAATCCTGGCCTGCGGATTGCGGTACAATTTTACAACGGGTGACCCAATGGACAAATTCCGCCAAATCCGTGAGGGTGGTTTGTGGATCGCCACCGCTTTCATATTGGCTGGCCATTTCAGTGAGGGCGCGTGGCAAATCGCCCGCCATGACAGAATCGAACAAATCAATGACCCTTGTGCGGTCCATGATGCCCAACATGGACAGCACGTCAGCGGTTTTTACAGTGCCGTTGCCATAAGCAATCGCCTGATCGAGCAGGGACAAGCCATCGCGCACGGAACCTTCGGCGGCCCGTGCGATCATGCGTAGCGCTTCTTCGTCGGCCTCTGCTCCTTCGAGCTTGGCAATGCGGCCATAATGCTGGGTGAGAAGTCCAGCATCCAGTCGCTTCAGGTCAAAGCGCTGGCAGCGCGACAGGATGGTGACGGGGACTTTGCGGATTTCCGTTGTGGCGAAAATGAATTTGACGTGGGGTGGCGGTTCCTCAAGGGTTTTAAGTAAGGCATTGAAGGCGCTCTTCGACAGCATGTGCACTTCGTCGATGATGTAAACCTTCACCCGCGCCTGCACCGGGGCATAACGCACCGAATCAATGATCTCGCGCATGTTGTCAACGCCGGTGTTGGAGGCGGCGTCCATTTCGATCACATCCATGTGGCGCGATTCCAGGATGGCTTCGCACTGGGGGGTGATGTCAGGCATGTCGATGGTGGCACCTGCGGGGTAGTTCAGGGCCCGTGCAATCAGCCGCGCCGTGGTGGTTTTGCCCACACCGCGCACCCCCGTCAGCATATAGGCTTGCGCCACCCGGCCCGTGGCAAAGGCGTTCGACAAGGTGCGCACCAGCGCCTCCTGGCCGATCAGGTCGGCAAAGGTCTGGGGACGGTATTTGCGTGCCAGTACGCGATAGGGTGTAGCGCTCTGGGGGGTAGCCTCTGATGTCATGGCGGCAGTCTTAGCGCAGGGGCGATGGCCAATGCGACGGGAATTTTGAAGTTTTTGGAAAGTGGAAGGCTGCTTTAAGTGGAAGGCTGGCAGCAACCCGTCTCGATCTCGTTGGGGCTGCTACCTTCCGGTCCTGACCCGGTTGGCGAGCAAAACGCCTGCACCAACCTTCCGGGGCGCTATATGGTGGGTTTGGGGCGAAAAGGCAACCCTCCCTACTCCGTCACAATTGACCGTGGCAATTCCCTCGCCTATCTGGTGCGGCATGAGTGTCAGGTCTATCATAACTTTGCCGGATGAGAAGTTTCTGCGGCAGGTATCCAAGCCCTTGAAACAGGTGGATGCTGCCGCGCGGCGGGCTTTTGATGACATGCTGGAGACCATGTATGCAGCACCCGGCATTGGCATTGCGGCCATCCAGATTGGCATCGCCCAGCGCATGGTGGTGATTGACCTTTCGAAAGAAGGTGAGGACAGGCAACCGCTGTTTTTGGCCAATCCGGAAGTTGTCTGGTCGTCGGTGGAATTGAGCGATTACGAAGAAGGATGCCTTTCCATTCCTGAATTCTATGAAATGGTGGAGCGACCCCGGGAGGTCAAGGTGCGCTATCTTGACCGGATGGGGGAGCCCCATGAAATCCATGCGGCGGGATTGCTGTCCACCTGCCTGCAACACGAAATTGATCATCTCAATGGTGTATTGTTCATCGATTACATTTCCAAACTGAAACGTGACCGGGTGGTGAAGAAATTCCAGAAGGCGCTGAAGTTGGGGAAGCTGTGATGGGGCCGCCAAGGGACCTCATCCGGCGCCCCAGATTCAATTTGGGGCCAACTTCTCCACGAAGGCGTGGAGAAGGGACTTATCTGCCAGTTGTCCCTTCTCCATCGCAGATGGAGAAGGTGGCCGAAGGCCGGATGAGGTCCCTTTGCCACAAGCGGGGACGCTACTGATGCGCCTCGTCTTTATGGGGACGCCGGAATTTTCCTGTGCGGCTTTGCGGGCCTTGCTTGTGGCGGGCCATGAAGTTGTCTGTGTTTATTCTCAGCCGCCACGCCCTGCGGGACGGGGCCAGGAATTGCGGAAATCGGCTGTGCAGGTTTTAGCGGAAAGCCGGGGCATTGAGGTGCGCGCGCCTGTATCGCTGAAATCTTCCGGTGAGCAGGCGCGGTTTGCAGCATTGAATGTCGATGCTGCCGTCGTAGTGGCTTATGGATTGCTGTTGCCGAAAGCCATTCTCGATGCACCGCGCTTTGGCTGTTTCAATATTCATGCCTCACTGTTGCCGCGCTGGCGTGGGGCAGCACCCATTCAACGGGCGATCATGGCGGGGGATGCGGAAACCGGCGTCACCATCATGCGCATGGCGGAAGGGCTGGATACGGGGCCGATGGTGTTAACCGTGCGTTGCCCGATCACGCTGGAAACCACTGCGGCAAGCCTGCATGATGAATTGGCCACCATGGGTGCGGCGGCGATTGTTGAAGCGCTGAAGACGCCTGCTGCGCAGGGGGTAGCTCAACCCGTTGATGGCGTGACCTATGCCAGGAAAATTGACAAGGCCGAGGCGCGGATTGATTTTGCAAAACCCGCAGCAGAAGTGATGCGGAAGATAAGTGCACTGTCACCGTTTCCGGGGGCGTGGATGATGGTGAAGGGGGCGCGGGTGAAGATCTTGCAAGCGCGTGTGGTTCAATTTAATGGTGTTGCTGGAAGTTTTGTCGATGATGCTCTGGCGATTG
>JANONM010000176.1:0-3283 GCA_031420855.1 Hyphomicrobiales bacterium | reverse complement strand
CCCCATGATCAGGCGGTGGCAAGATTACGGTGTCATCCCGATCAAGGCAAAAGCGGCAGCGGTGGTGATGATGTCGGCGACGGGTGTTTACCTGTTGATGTTCAGCCCTGCCCCCCAGTGGGCCGGTATCGCTGCCTGTGTGACCATGGCTTTGGTTGCTGTCTTTGTGGTGTCGAGACCGAGTGTACCGCCAGTTCTTTGATTGTCAAACACGCCGCTCGCGCTTCCCCCACCTCCGGCCTTCGGCCACCTCCTCCCCGCGAAAGGCGCGGGTTGGAGGGCACTTGATGAATACCGGTTTCCAATTTCGCCCTCCAACCCGCCTCTTCGGCGGGGAGGAGGTGGCGCGAAGCGACGGAGGTGGGGGATGCGCGCGATCCTTTAAAAAATTCTACTCCGGCGGATATTGATCGGACCAGACACGGGCGCGGGCTTCGGCTTCGAGGCGGGTTTCGCCATCGACCAGCAAAAGCAATTCACTGTAGCGCGACAGGATTTTACCATGCTCTAGGGGTTTGGCGGTTTCCTGCGCCAAGGTATACCACATGACGGCTCGGGTTTCGCTCTTCTTCACGCCAGTGCCACTCCAGTATAAATCGCCCAGATAGGCTTGTGCTTCCGGGTGGCGTTTGCGGGCAGCAGCCGTGAGCCATTTCAAACCAAGAACCGGGTTTTTTTTCATGCCATCGCCCTTCATGTTCATCATGCCCAAGGCATACTGCGCACCGGGATGGCCATAGGTGTTGGCGATGTGAAGGTAGTTGCGGGCAGCACCCACCGGGTCGGCCTTTATGCCGGCAGCCGGAATTCCAACGCGCTTGTAATCGGCAAGATGCAGTTGGCTATCGACGAAAATGCGCAAACGCTTGGGATCGGATTCATCGGGATCAGAGCTTTCGGCCACACGCTGGTAATAGGAATAGGCCACGGAATGATCAACCGGTGTGCCTTGGCCCATGCGATACATGGAGGCCAAATACCAGTCAGCCACCGCGTTGCCATCCTCGGAAGAGCGGCGGAAATATTTCAGCGCCTTGCCGAATTTGTCGTCATTGTAGGCGCGGCGTGCCTTCTTGAGGTCGTCGGTCCAGAAGGGAATGTTGATGGTCGGCAGTTTAATCTTGGGCGGGGCAGGAAAATAGTGGAAAAAACCAGCGCCCTGTTCGTCTTCCTCCGGTTCGCCAGCATGGGCAGGGCCAATGGCCAATATCAATACAGCAGCCAGCAGCACCAGTCCTGCTTTTCGCATGAACTGGTGTCCAGCTTTCACAAGTTCCTTGTTCAAGAACTCAGATATCGGCGTAAACAACACCTTCAGCCGATCCTCCGGGATGGGTTACGGCGCCGCTGACAGCGGAACCAACGGTTTGAGCATATTTCCAGATTGCGCCAGAACCGTAGCCATGTTCGCGCGGTTTCCAGGCTTTTTTGCGTTCGGCAAATTCCTGGTCCGACACGTCACAAGTCAAAGTGCCGGCTTCGGCGTCAAGGTTGATGATATCGCCATCCTTGAGCAAGGCGATGGGACCGCCCACCTGGGCTTCGGGCCCCACATGACCCACACAGAAGCCGCGGGTTGCGCCAGAGAAGCGGCCATCAGTAATCAGAGCCATTTTTTCGCCCATGCCCTGGCCATAAAGTGCAGCCGTGGTGGACAACATTTCACGCATGCCCGGTCCGCCCTTTGGACCTTCGTAACGGATGACCAACACTTCGCCTTCCTTGTATTGCTTTTTGCTCACGGCATCGAAACAGGTTTCTTCACTATCGAAGCAACGGGCGGGGCCAGAGAACTTCAGATTCTTCATGCCTGCGACTTTTACAATGGCACCTTCTGGTGCCAGATTGCCGCGCAGACCGACAACGCCGCCTGTCCGGGTTATCGGCTTGTTGGCGGGGTAAACCACATCCTGGTCAGGGTTCCATTTCACCGATGCCATGTTTTCAGCCATGGTGCGGCCTGTCACGGTCATGCAATCGCCATGCAGGAAACCATGATCCAACAAGGTTTTCATCAGCAACGGGATACCGCCCGCTTCAAACATGTCCTTGGCCACATATTTGCCGCCGGGTTTCAGGTCGGCGATGTAGGGGGTTTTCTTGAAGATTTCCGCCACATCAAACAGATCGAACTTGATGCCGCATTCATGGGCGATGGCGGGAAGATGCAAAGCTGCATTGGTCGATCCGCCTGATGCCGCCACGACCGTTGCAGCATTTTCAAGCGACTTCAAGGTTACGATATCGCGGGGGCGGATATTGCGGGCGAGAAGTTCCATGACTTTTTCGCCAGCCGTGAAAGAGAAAGAATCGCGGATTTCATAGGGTGCCGGCGCACCGCAGGAGTAAGGCAAGGCCAGGCCAATGGCTTCAGCGACAGTTGCCATGGTGTTGGCGGTGAATTGTGCGCCACAGGAACCAGCCGACGGACAAGCGACCTGTTCCAGTTCCAGAAGTTCGTCGTCGGACATATCGCCGACGGAGTGCTTGCCGACGGCTTCGAACACGTCTTGTATGGTCACGGGTTTGCCTTTGTAAGTACCCGGCAGAATGGAGCCGCCATAGATAAACACCGACGGCACATTGAGGCGCACCATGGCCATCATCATGCCGGGCAAGGACTTGTCGCAGCCGGCAAGCCCGACGAGCGCATCATAGCAATGGCCACGCATGGTGAGTTCAACCGAATCGGCGATGACTTCCCGCGACACCAGCGAGGCTTTCATGCCCTGGTGTCCCATGGCAATGCCGTCGGTTACGGTGATGGTGCAAAATTCGCGGGGCGTGCCGGATGCTGCCGCAACACCGCGCTTCACCGATTGGGCCTGCCGCATCAGTGTGATGTTGCAAGGGGCCGCCTCGTTCCAGCAGCTGGCCACGCCAACCAGTGGCTGGGCGATCTGCTTGGCACTCAAGCCCATGGCATAGAGGTAGCTGCGGTGGGGGGCCCGCTGGGGCCCCACGGTAACGTGGCGGCTGGGAAGTTTGCTCTTGTCGAATGTCTTGGCGTCCATGGTGTTCCCTGGGAAGTTGTGATTCTGTTGAATGTTTCTTAGCCGGGTCCGGGTTCCTGCGTGGTTAATCCGCCATGGATGAATATGGGGATTTCTCAGGCATTGCTTCGGTCGGTGTGGTTTTCTCCTAGGGCTTCATGGGAGGCGTATCAACCGGGGTAAGCGCAAATTGCGGCAGATGATGGCAAGAGATGCGTTGCAATCATGGGTTTGCAACAATTCCTTTACTTGTGGCTTTCCTGCAACAGGATTGCGTTCGTGGCTACAAC
>JANONM010000175.1:0-1660 GCA_031420855.1 Hyphomicrobiales bacterium | reverse complement strand
CCCCCCCCCCCCCTTCGGCGGGGTGTAAGTGCCTGAAGGGCGGAGGTGGGGAACCCTTGTGACAAATGATAGGTATCAAATCCCCAAAACCATCTATGTGATCGGCGAATTTGCCTGTATGCCGGACTACCTCGGCGGCTCGGTGAAACCGTAGTCGCCGTTCACCAAATTATGTTCGCCCCCAAATCCGCAATGCGCTGGTCAATTGTCATGATCGGCATGTTTTCAACGATGGATTGGGCAGCTAGTAACCTGTCGAACGGGTCGCGGTGGTTGGTTGGGAGTTTTGGCGCAAGGAGGCAGTGTTCAAGACTGACGGGCAGAATTTGAAAGCCATTGCTTTCCACAATCGCGGACAGATTGTTCCAAATGTTGCGCGCAAACTCCATCTTTCCATTTTGCACCTTGATACCCATCTCATAGGCCGACGCGACACTTACAAAGCAGTTTGGCCCCTGACTTTCGATTTCCGACCTGACCTCGCGAGAAAGTTGCTGATCACCGGTCAACCACCAGACCAGTGTGTGGGTATCGAGCAGGTAGCTCACACTTCCCTTCCCAAAGCTTCAATTCTTCTTTGGGCAAAGGATCAAAAAACGCATTGTTCGGAATCTTGTCTTGAAGTTCCGCAAATGAACCATAGCCCAAGTTGCGTGACTTTTTCCTGTCTGCCTCAACTGGCGAAAGTCTTGCCACCTGCACCTTGCCCCGCGCGATCACAACTTCCTCGCCCGCTTCAACAAGCTTGATCAGCTTGGACAGGTTGGTTTTGGCTTGATGGATGGTCACAACAGTCATGCTCATTACTTAGCTAACCATCTAGCCAACATCAAGACAGCAAAACGCCCCACACGATTTCTGAGGGCGTGCAGGGCTGATTTCATGTTGATCAATGTGGTTTTGATGTTTTGGCCTTTCGCCCCGCCCCCAAACGCAACCGGGTGGCTAATCAGCTGTTGACGGCCTCCTTCAGCAATTTACCCGGTTTGAAACGCGCGCGCCATGAGGCAGGCATTTTGATAACCTTGCCAGTTTTGGGATTGCGTGCCTCGCCGCCTTTGCGCTGCGTCACAGTGAAAACCCCAAATCCCATCAGCCGCACATCATCACCTTCGCCCAAGGCCTTGATGATGTTTTCGATTGTTGACTCCACCACTTCTTCCGCCTCGCCGCGCGTCAGCCGGGTATCGGCAGCCACTTTCTTGATCAGTTCGCTCTTGTTCATATCCAAACCAAAAACCGACTCAGCCATTCCAAATGCCAGTTGAAAACCAAAAACCGGGAATGGCAACTTGTGTTTTTTGCACCAACACTTGCATTTTTTAGCGATGAGCCAATCATTGTTCAGTGCTATGTCAGGCTCATGACATTCCTGCCCGACACAGCAACATTGCTGGCCTATTCCCTGGCGTCCATCCTGCTTTTCATTACGCCGGGGCCCGATATGTCCCTGTGGCTGTCGCGCACGGTGGTTTCAGGCCGCAAAGCCGGATGGGCCGCCATGGCCGGCACCAATCTGGGCTGTGTGGTGCACACCTTGCTGGCAGCCTTTGGCGTTTCAGCATTGATTGCGGCATCCGTGACCGCATTTACGGTGTTGAAAATTGTCGGCGCGGCCTATCTGTTGTGGCTGGCCTATGACGCCATCCGCAACGGTTCG
>JANONM010000174.1:0-1852 GCA_031420855.1 Hyphomicrobiales bacterium | reverse complement strand
TGTTCAAAAAACAATTGCGGCGTGGTGCCGCCTGAAACAGCCAGTGTGGCCGCGCCCTGCAAGGTTATGCAGCGGGACAGTTTGGCGGCAACTTGCGCAGCCAGGGATTTGGCAAGGCTTTCGCGATTTTCAAAATCGTGTTGTGACTGAATCATTCGACCGATTCCTGCCAGGAGTTGTTGTCGCGCGCGATCAAGGTCACAGAGGCAGCCGGCCCCCAGGTGCCTGACGTGTAGGATTTCGGCGCATCACCTGAAGCTTTCCAATTCTCCAGTATGGGATCAATCCAGGCCCAGGCAGCGGCCACTTCATCGCGGCGCATGAAAAGCGTCTGGTCACCCCGTACAACATCCATCAACAGGCGTTCATAGGCTTCGGGATGGCGCACGTTGAATGCTTCGGCAAATGTCATGTCGAGCGGTACATGTTGCAGGCGCATGCCGCCAGGACCGGGATGCTTGATCATCAGCCAGAGTTTTACCCCTTCATCGGGTTGCAGGCGGATGACCAATCGGTTGGGCGAAATAGTTCCCGCCGAGGCCCCAAACATCGAATGCGGAACAGGTTTGAATTCCACCACTATTTCCGAAAGCCGGGTCGGCAGTCGCTTGCCAGTGCGCAGATAGAACGGCACGCCACTCCAGCGCCAGGAACAAATTTCAGCCTTGAGGGCCACAAAGGTCTCCGTTGTCGACGCGGCATCGCCGAGTTCTTCAACATAGCCCGTTACCGGACCTTCTGACGATGCGCCTGCGCGATATTGGCCCCTGACAACGAACTGGTCCATCTTGTCTCGCGGGATGGGTTTGAGAGCTTTCAAAACCTTGAGTTTTTCGTCACGCACCGCATCAGCATCCATGTAAGTGGGGGGTTCCATGGCGACGAGACAAAGCAGTTGCAGGATGTGGTTTTGCACCATGTCGCGCAAGGCACCCGACGTGTTGTAGTATCCGGCGCGACCTTCAACGCCCAGGGTTTCCGAGACGGTAATTTGCACGTGATCGATATGGGCAGAGTTCCAGACAGGTTCGAACAGCAGATTGGCAAAGCGCAGCGCCATGAGGTTCTGCACGGTTTCCTTGCCGAGGTAATGATCGATGCGATAAATGGCAGGTTCAGGAAAAACCTTGCCGATGGCCGTGTTGATGGCATCCGCCGATGCACCGTCTTTGCCCAGCGGTTTTTCTACCACCACACGGGATTTAGGCGTGACCAGTTTGTGATGGGCGAGACGCTCGCAGATTGTGCCAAACAAATCCGGCCCCACGGCCAGATAGAATATGCGCACAACATCCTTGCGGTCCGACAGTTCCTTTTCAATGCCTTTCCAGCCCGTATCCTTGCCTGCTTCGGCAGCATAATAAGTCAAGCGTTTCAAGAAACGATCAACGATTTCCGGCGCTGCATTGGTGGCCTTGGCATGGCTTTCGATGGCTTGCGCCGCAAATTCACGAAACTGTTTGTGGGAGAGTTCCTTGCGCGATGTGCCGATGATACACGCACCTTTGGGCAATTGCCCCTGCTCTTCGCGGTGGAAAAGTGCTGGCAGCAGTTTGCGCTGGGAAAGGTCGCCTGTGGCACCAAAAATCACCAGATCAAAATCATCGACGGGAACAATGCGGGTGTTCATGAAAATCTCAGCTTATTCCAGGGAGTAAAGTATGAGGTGCGCCCCTCAATTTCAGGAACTGCCGTCTACAGGGTAACGCCGCCAAAGGCAATCGGCGGGTTTTCAGCAGTCGTCTCGAAGCATCAATTGCCATTCCCTGGATGCATGTTTATGCTTTTCAAAAAATCGGGACGAGGACAAACAATGATACTATGTTGCGGCGAAGCACTGATCGACATGCTG
>JANONM010000173.1:0-6699 GCA_031420855.1 Hyphomicrobiales bacterium | reverse complement strand
GTTGCAGCGGCAGCAACGTCACAACAGTGGCAGAAGGGATCATGGGACATCACAAACCCCCCACCGCAGTCAGGCGCAACACGCCATTTTCGGCAAAGTTCCGGTCATTGTCGAGGCGTGGAATTTCAAACGGCGACATGGCGACAAGCCCGCGTGCAAGCTCGTCACGCGGGGGGTCCCAATAGCGTTTGAACACTTTGATTTCGAGCGAGCTGACACCGGCAACGCCGGCCGCAACAGCATAGACCTGGGAGAGGTACACAGCATCACCAAAGCCAAAGCGCAAGGGATGGAAGAACCCGGTTTCACCAATGGCCAACTGGCGGTTCGACAAGACGTCCGTGACCCGTGCCAGAACTTCACCACGGAAATGCCCGTCATCCACACAAAGCTGTATCTCGATTTCAAGAGGCACAAAGATCGCCGCTTGAACATTAATATCATAGCCAGCGAGCTTGAACCTGGTGAAATAGGCTTTGAGTGCCGCGATGAAATCAGGCTTCAGTGCTGTGCCACCCCCAGGCAGATGCAGGAGTTGCGATGGGTCCTTGGGATTGATGGCGATGAAAACCGTGTGCCAGCTGCCAGTCCAGTGAAAGCTTGCCTTGGCTGCGGCAATGGCGGGGTTGCGCAAGGCGACCTCCATCCAATCAGCCTCGGTGACCGCGCGGAACTGCACGGCGCGGAAGGCTTCCGGTGCCAGTTGCCGTACCTGTTCAATGGTTTCAGGCTCGGCCCCGCCCGTTGCCGGCAGTGGTTGCCACACCCGCGTGATGGCCGGGAAGCCGCCGCCGTTGACCACATGCTGCAAGCGCCCCCAGCCCAGATTGCCAACCGTGCCGCCGCCAATGCGATAACGCGCTTCCACCTCAGTTGCATCAAAGGGCCTGCGTCCATACTGGTCGTCACCAAAGCGCAGCGTGGTGACACCTGCATTGTCGAGTTCAGCCACGAAGCTCTGATCATAGGGCAGACTGTCCAGCAGGTGCGGCTCGGGCTCCCACGTCTCTGCAGGCTCACCCGGAAAAGTCATCTCAAGACTGATGGCCACAGCTTCAGCGCTGCGGGTGATCGGGCCATCGGGCAACATGAGTTCAGGCACAGGCCAGCGGCCTGCACCCATGTCCGGCCATTGCAGTGTCCCGGTTTGGGTGGACCGCAGCACACTGCGCCCGTGGTTGCAGATGCCAATGTTGCCGCGCACAATCGTCACCGGAGCAATGGGCAGATTGTCGACAGTTTCGGCAGAAACACAGATGGCGAAATGCGGTTTGCTTGCCGGTGCAAAGTCAATGCGTTGCAGCGGCAAACGGGGATCACCGGGATTGCTCCGCGGTTTCAGGCTGCCACCCGTTACATCGCTGGTGAAAGCATCATCCCAGGTGTCTTTTACGTTGGCAATGACCATCACCTGCCGGTGTTCCGGATCTGCATCGCCTCCAAGACCTGTGACCGGACTGCGAATTTCTTCGATCAGCAAAAGCTCGCCCACTTCAAACTGTGGCCTGACAGCCGTTCCTGATTGGTCCGCATAGAGAAACAGCGTCGACGTCTCCCGCGACAGGCAACACAGATGATCACCCCAGGTGTGGATAAGCAATTCATTATGCAGATCACGCACGCGAACATTCAGTGTCAATTCAAAAACGATACTTTTCGCAAGCGCAGGGTCGCGGTCAAAGTCCGCCGACGCAGGCAGCATCAATCCCGGCGGCAGCACCTGGCCCATGAGCGGCTGGCTGATCTTGCTCGCAAGCTTCGTGCCCGTCGGTGCAATTGAATTTGTTCCCGCTGCGGCCCCCAGGTGAATGTAAGTCTGTGCGCTCTGCCCTTGCCCCATGTGATAGTCAATCAACCGCCCATGGCGTGCGGCGGAGACACGGTGGAGGCAGGTATCCAGGAAACTTTCTGTGCCGGGACCCGCATCCTGATAGTAGCTGAGATAGTCACCCGCATAAGCCAGAAGTTCAACCAGTGTCATGCCAAGATCAGCAGGCAATCGTTCGATCCAGTTGGGGTTGCGCTCGGCAATCAGGTCCACCATCAGCCGCCGGAAACTCTGATAGTCCTTGGCAAGATAGTCGAGGGCAGGCTCTTCGCCATGATCATTTTCGCAGTCCCGTGACACGCGGCAATCAAATTCGGAAGGGCAGGTTGCCTTGAAACTGAACACGGCCTCATTGCGTTCTTTATCAAGGCCAGCAACATCGATCTCGAGCACATAGAGCGAAAAATCGCCTTCCCGGTCTACCAGCACCCGCAGCATGAGCGGATCGGTGGCCACTGTTTCAATCTTCACCACTTGCAGATCAACAATACGCACGCCACCGGTTACGCGGCAGTTTGCTGTGGCGACAACAGGGGCTGACTTCAGGAATGTGACATCAATATTGAAACGGTTGAGGGGTTCCCGGCGATACTCAACATAGTCGATGCCATTGAGAGGTACGGCAGGATCAAGCAGAACGATTGAGCGGCCATCGTCTTCACACACCAGAGTACCATCAATGGATAAAACGCTCATGACATGACCTCAACTGGGAACCGGATGTTTGAACAGGTCTTCGCGGCGTTCACCCGTATCACGCCGCACATAGCGGATGGTGATTTCGAGTGTGGCGTCGTTGGCAACCACCGAAACCTTCTCGACCAGAACGACGGAGTCAAGCCAGCGGATCAAAGCCCCGTGAATCATCTGCTCGCTTGCGGCTGCCAGCGCATCGGCCAATGGCGCAAACACCAGTTGCTTCACCCCACAGCCAAATTCAGGCCGGTTGACACGCTCACCAGGCGACGTGAACAGCACGAGGTAGATCATGTCGCGCACATGGTCATCCGTATCGGTCACGGCACTGTAGCCTCTGGGATCAAAGCGGAAGGGAAAATCGAGATAGGGTCGCTCCAGGTTCATGGCGGGATCACCGTGTCGATGCTGTTCAGTTTGGTTGTCAGCCCCCCAGCCCCGGTGGTCTGCAATTTGAAAGCATCCGTGTTGGCGACGAGATGCTTCACAACGCCCCGCGCGATGGCCACAAATAACCGGCGCCGGTCGCGTACACTGCGGTCATCGTTGTCCATGCTCAGTTTGTCAAGCCCATCTGCCTGCATGAGCACGTCAAGCTCATGTTCAATCAAAGCCGCCATGCTGCCATCAAACTTGGAATCATTGACGGAGACAGCAGCACTGAGATTGCCAGGTTTCAGCTTGTCAGCCATGTGGATTACTCCAGAAACACTTTGTTCGACAAAAGACTGGGCGGTGGTGGTGGAAATGGTGCAACGGGAATCATCGGTGTCACCGGAAAAATCCCGAGCGCCAGTTCACCGGGGTGCACATGCGTGTTGAAGAACGTCACCAGCTGCCCAAGGTAAATCATCAACTGATCGCCCAACACGCCGGGGTGAGCGGCACCAGCACTGCCGTGCTGCACCACGGGTGCTGCCGACACAACCCGTAATGCCCCCTTCACCATCACCGTGCCGGTTGCCACGCTGACTTCGACCTTGTTTGCTGTTACAGCATCCGTCAGCGAAATTGTCTGCGCCAGATCATCCAGAACTACGGTCAGGCCAGTCTCGGTGCGCCAGATGTGCGTGGTGGGCTTCGACAAGCCACCGGGTGGCTTCATCGGAAGTTCTGCTGCCCCCCAATAGGCCCCTGTCCAGATGGGTTGGGACGTATCGCCCCCTTCAAACTCGATCCACACGCCAGCGCCGATGGGGGGAACCGTGTAAAAGCCTGATGTTGGCCCCGCATAGGGTACACAGGGCTTGGCCCATCCCGACGGTACTTCGCGCAGAATTTTCGGCACGAAGGCGCGCAGGCGGCCCAGATAGACAGGATCATTATTGTCCATCACCGTGCCCTGATATTTGCCATAGACGGCAGTGCCGATGCCGCTGTGCTGTGTCATGTCGTTCATGCCCTTCACCTCATTGTCACGTCACGCCACCGCCGCCAGGGGATCAATGAAAACATCCGTCGGCAGCCAGCCCACGGCATTGCGCCATGCCGTAAAACTCTGCTGGTAATTGTCCCGCGAAATCTTGTGCGTCACGCTGTCCACATAATATCTGCCGTTGTGCTGCAGGCCGGGTCCGCGCACCAGCACCGGAAGCCCCACCCGCAAGGGCCGCCCGAACTTCACACCATCCACAGTGCCCCGTGCCGTGATGTTGCGGCTGCCTTGCGTCACCTTCGCCGCAGCCCGCACTTGCGCCTCACTCGGGTTGGCCGCTTCCATCAGGGGGTCAATGGCGATGGCGGGCGGCAGGATGCGGTACAGCGAAGGTTCAAGCCCCATCGGGATGTCAGTTGAAACAGGTGCGATTGCGGGTATGGGGGCCCGCGTGTTCTGTTCAATGCTGGTACCCATGACGGTGGCGGGCTTCAACATGTCATTCGACATATTGAAGTCCGTCAGGTTTGATTGCGAGCCAAAATCAATCGACAGCACACCCTGCGGCGGGAATGTTGTCATCGGACGGTGCATGTGGCCGATGTCGCGGCCCGTGAAGGGATCGGGCTGGACAAAGAGGTCATAACCATAAAACTCCGCCAGCCGCATCAGGAACGGCGCATCATAATGGGCCTGGTTCGTGACCGTATCGAGCAGGGTGCGCGTTGGTGGAATGGGGTCCACCAACGGAATGACGAGATGCTTGGCAAAAATCGCAGAGGCAATGTTGCTGTCTGGTGCATTGGGCCAGGGGAACGGCTGCTGGACATTCGCCATCTTGGTTCCCAGCACATCCATGGCCACCACTTCAAGCCGTGCGGAACCCGGCGTATTGCCCATGCTCAGCTGCACATCCTTGATATATCCATTCACAAGGATTTGCGGCACGGGAATGCCGTGGCTGAAGGCCACACTGATGGGGAGAAGTGGACGGAAGATATCAAACGTCAGGGCATCAAAGTCACCCGTGATTGTCCGCGAAAGTTCAAAGTGCAGCCGGAAGATCGAAGCCCGGCCAATTGAGCATTCGACCTCGATCTCTCGCAGCGCCTGCAGAAACGGGTAGGGCAACGGGGCAAAGCCCAGCAACACCGTGAACCATGAAGGAAGCAGCGCCATCTCAACCGCCTCCCTCGGGTCCGGGCACCATCACATGTCTTCCCGCAGTCGTCGTGAGGTCAACCGGCCGCTGCACCTGATTGAGATCACAGAGGCGCCAGAATTGTTCGGCATCACCCAGCGCACGATAGGCCAGCAAATCAGGCCTCTCACCGTCTGCCACCTTGACCGCTGTGCGCGTGACAATCCGCAATGCAGGAATAAAACGCATGCGTTTGTAGGCGATGCTGCGCCCGTCTTTTGTAGCCAGCGTCGCATTGGCAATGGGCTCATAGCGGCTGCCACGAAAGAACATGGTGCTCCTCCCTAAACCCGGCCCAGGGCCGCTAGGCCGCTGGTGTCGCTGGAGAGATTGATCGCCGACATCACCTCCTTCTGCGTGAAGGCCGCCATGTAAACCCAATAGCCGGGGTTGCTGATTTCAAGGTCACGGTAGGTCAACACCTGCAAACTGAGATCGACCTTGGCCCTGATTGGGTTGAGCTTCTGGTCAAAGGCCTCTTCCTTGATCGACAGGCTCTGCACCCGCACCGGCAACACGCGGCGCGCGCCCCACACCAGCAACGACAAGGGCGCTGTCTCATTCATGATAAAGGCACTGCCCGCCAGCGCCATGATTTCATTGGCCACCACCAGGGGGTAGGACGGATAGGTCAAGCGCTCGAGTGCGGCAATGACGGGGTGCAATCCATTTTCGACCGCCACCGCATTTGCGCCGGGCTTTTCCAACTGGTCCGCCGCATCAATCTCGACCGAAAGCGTGATGGTTTCCTGGGGCGGACCATTGACACGATTGGACTCGCCACGACCCGACCCCGCAGGGGCTGATTGAGTTTGCAGGCTGCGCGAGACTTCATCCGGGTTATACTGGAAGACAACGACAGTCGGCAGCAGGTCAGGCAACTGATAGGCGACAATGCCACCTTTGAAGACCTTTGGACTGCGAGGGAAGTCAGACACGCGACGGCACTCCCTAAACCGCCCCCGATGGGGATAAGGCTAACATGCAAATGGGGAGGTGGGAACTGTTATCTTGTTTCACGAACAAAAATCAAAGTCGCAATGAAACGGTCGCGACCAACTCGGCTGCGGCGTGCCAATCAGAAACCAAACGTAATTGCGGCGCGTGCTCCCAGCCCCTCTGCTGCGCCGTCAGGTTCACTCAGAATGTCATCCTTGCGGTAACTGAGTGTGGCGCTGACACCTACCAACGGCGTCAATTTGTATTGTGCCTCTAACCCCGCGAGGCCCCCGGCACCTTCGCTCTTGCTATAGGAAAATCGGCCAAACGGGACCAACGTCAATTGCGGCGTCAATGCAGCATGCAACTGCGCACCCATGGCGACCGAAGGTTCGCCCAAGCCTACGTCAACACTGGCCTCCACCGCGAAACGTCCACCAAATCTCAGCGTCGAACGGCCACCAAGCAACGGACCCTTGGTGCTTAACAAAAGCTGCCAGTTGGGCAGCGTGGCACGCCTGTCACCCCCCAAACTGAACGACGGAATGTTCACTTTTCTTTCGCCGTGTCGCAAGTAATTCCACTGACCAATGAGAGCCGCCCAAGCCGGACCCGAGAGCAAATCCGCAACAGCTGCGATGGCCATCAATTCCCCGACGC
>JANONM010000172.1:0-1664 GCA_031420855.1 Hyphomicrobiales bacterium | reverse complement strand
GATTGAACGCAGCCCATCAGCAGTCCGACCCGGCCTTTGCGTGTTCCCGTCGCAGGATAGACTCCGGGTTGGCCCAGGGGTTCAACTGGTTGCAGTCTTGACGGCACAAGATCAAAAAGTGCGGCGATGCGTGTTGCCCCCAAAAGCTGCAACACCGGGCGCACAGGTTTGCCCAGCCACGCCGCAATCAATGCCAGGCGGAAAAGCCGGGGGTTCGGCATGACGGCAGCCAACACATTGCGCAACAGGCGCTCAAACAGTGGCCGCTTGTAGGTTTCCTCAATGTGGCTGCGGGCTGTATCCACCAGATGCATATAGTTGACGCCGGAAGGGCAGGTGGTCATGCACGACAAACACGACAGGCAGCGGTCCACATGCTTGACGGTTTCGGCTGTGGCAGCTTCGCCCTTTTCCAGCATTTCCTTGATCAGATAAATCCGTCCCCGGGGACTATCGAGCTCGTCGCCCAACAATACATAGGTGGGACAGGTTGCCGTGCAAAATCCGCAATGGACACAAGAGCGCAAAACAGCATTGGCGTCGGCGATTTTCGGATTGGAGAGTTGTTGAGGGGTGAAATGTGTTTGCATCAGACTACCCCATACATGCGGCCAGGATTCAGTTTTGCATCAGGATCAAAAGCTTGTTTGATCCGCGCACTCAAGGAGCGAACGCCCGGTGATTGGGGGTGGAACACGGGAACTACGGCGCGTACAGCGTCGGGTGCCTTGAACATGAACGCATGACCTTCTTTGACGGCGTTGCGCACAAGGTTGGCGTGTCCGTCATTGGCGTAAGGAAGGGCAAGCCAGATCAATCCGCCCGCCCAATCATAATAATGCGTACACGGAGTATATTTTCTGACTCGTTCGATGGTTGCAGCACCTTGCAGCGGGGGCACACTGATGCGCCACACCACATCATCATTTTCAACCCGCAGAACCTGACAATCCCGGATGCTCTGCCACATCTGCCGGGAAGCCTGCTGATCGAGAATCTCACATGGTCGATCCAGCAACCTTGCCAGACTGTCGCGGCGCGACTGCACGGAACTGGCAATGCCATCAAGGCGCAACAACGTGCCAACACCGGGCACATGACCCGCCCCTGAAACTTCGCACGACGATTGCATGGCAAGCGCCATGACCTGCATGGCATCGTGATCATTCAGGCCTTGCACCAGCACTGTCTGTTCCGTCTCCGGCCGTGGCAACACCTTGAATGTCACCATCGTCAACGCCGCCAAACTGCCGAACGACCCTGCCATCAATTTTGGCATGTCATAGCCCGTCACGTTTTTGACAACCCGCGCCCCCGCCTTGAAAATTTCACCCCGGCCTGAAACACCGCGAACCCCCAATATATGATCACGCACCGCTCCTGCCTTGATCCGCCGCGGACCTGAAAATCCAACATTCAGAAGTCCAGCAAGGCTGCCGCTGCTGTTGCTGCCCAACACCCTGCTGAAATCCGGCGGTTCAAATGCCAGCATCTGGTTCTGGCTTTCGAGCGTCGCCTGAATATCGGAAAGCGCTGTTGCCGCACCCGCCTCAAGCACCAGTTCTTCCGGTTCGTAGCTGGTGATGCCGGAAAATTTTGTGAGGTTCAACTGATGCGCACAAGGCGCGTTGCGGCCAAGCCTCCGCTTGCTGGACCGCCCGCAA
>JANONM010000171.1:0-9529 GCA_031420855.1 Hyphomicrobiales bacterium | reverse complement strand
GGTCAGAATGGTTCTGGCATCCTTGTAGCCCTGGTCAATCAAACGCTTCACTTCCGAATCAATCTTTTGCGCCGTGGCTTCGGAAACATTCTGGGTGCGGGCAATCGAATGTCCCAGGAACACTTCTTCCTGATTGTCGCCATAGGCCACCGTGCCAAGGTCATCGGAATAACCCAGCTGGGTCACCATGGCGCGAGCCAGTTTGGTGGCTTGCTGGATATCACCAGATGCACCCGACGTGATGTTCTCCTTGCCGAACACCAGTTCTTCAGCAACCCGGCCGCCCATGGCAACGGCGAGCTGCGATGTATATTCCTTGAACTTCATGGAGTAACGATCACCCTCCGGCAGGAACTTCACCATGCCCAGCGAACGCCCGCGCGGAATGATAGTGGCCTTGTGCACCGGAATGCCGGCCGGCACCGACATGCCAACAACCGCGTGTCCTGCTTCATGATATGCAGTGAGTGTTTTTTCCTCTTCCGACATGGCCATGGATTTGCGCTCGGCACCCATCATGACCTTGTCCTTGGCATCTTCAAATTCAACATGGGTCACCATGCGCTTGTTGCGCCGCGCCGCCAGCAATGCCGCTTCATTCACCAGATTGGCCAGATCAGCGCCGGAGAATCCGGGTGTGCCACGGGCAATCACGCGTGGCTCCACATCAGGGGCCAAAGGCTTGTCCTTCATGTGAACTCTCAGAATCTGCTCGCGGCCCTTTACATCAGGATTGCCCACCGTAATCATGCGGTCAAAACGACCCGGACGCAACAAGGCAGGATCAAGCACGTCGGGCCGGTTGGTGGCCGCAACAATGATCACGCCTTCATTGGCTTCAAAGCCGTCCATTTCCACCAGCAACTGGTTGAGCGTTTGTTCGCGCTCATCATTGCCGCCGCCAAGGCCCGCACCACGATGCCGACCAACAGCGTCGATTTCATCGATGAAGACGATGCAGGGCGCATTTTTTTTGGCCTGTTCAAACATGTCGCGCACGCGACTTGCACCAACGCCCACAAACATTTCCACAAAGTCAGAACCGGAAATCGTAAAGAATGGCACATTGGCTTCGCCAGCAATCGCACGGGCGAGAAGCGTTTTGCCTGTTCCGGGAGGTCCAACCAAAAGTGCGCCACGCGGAATCTTGCCGCCCAAGCGTTGGAACTTGTGGGGATCACGGAGGAACTCGACGATTTCCACCACATCATCCTTGGCTTCGTCAACACCTGCCACATCAGCGAAGGTCACGCGGCCTTGTTTCTCGGTCAAAAGCTTGGCCTTGGATTTGCCAAAGCCCATGGCCTTGCCGGTGCCACTTTGCATCTGCCGCATGATGAAGAACCACACGCCAACGATCAGCAACATCGGCAACCAATAAATCAAGATGGTTGAGAGCAACGAGTCGCCCTGGGCCGGACGCACCTGGATATCAACATTCTTTGCACGCATCAGCTTGATGTCATCGTCGGTCAACAAAACGAAGGCCGTCAGCGTCTTGTCATCGGTAGTCTTGGCCACCAATTCGCTGCTGCCTTGGGTGTAAGTCACCGTCTTGATCGAGCCATTGGCCACCTTGTCCAGAATCTCGGAATAGCTCACTTCATTGGAAGCCGTCCGCATCAAGGTTTGGCCTTGAAACAGGCTGAACAGGGCAAACAACAAAAGCCCGATGACAATCCAAATGGCAAAATTGCGGAACTGGTTCACTTCGATCCTCGATTTCTGGAGCAACCGCCGTGGCGCATTGCTCCCTACACAGATTTGACCCTTAACATAGGTTGCAACAACGCCAATTCCAAGTCGCTAACCAGCGTTAATTTAAGTCTACTTTGGCTTTGGTTCACAAATTGTGGCTGAAACGCCATTCCTGGCTATTTTCTGGGCCAAAACACAGTCACCCCCAGCCAATTTGACGTGAGGCATGGCCAATTGCACGGAGTGGGGCACGTTTTTGAGGCGGAAGTTTGCTTTAAATGTAAGACCAGAACCAACAAGGCTGCCCGGAGGGGCTGTTACCATGAAGCGTTCGTCCCATAGCAGTTGACCACCAGCAGGCACAAGTTGCGGCTGACGGCTGATTCGCCCAGCTTCCCGCGCCACCAGAACGTGATCGCGCCGCAGCATCACAAGGGCCCCACCCAAAGTCCGTCGCCCGGTTTGATGGACAACAGCCCAATCCTGCAAGTTTCGAAGTGCATCCGGCGAAAGATTGTCAGAACCACCTGCTTGTTGAATGCAATGTCGCAAAATTCCCAGCCTGGCTTCAAGTTCACATCCTGACAATTGTGATCGCGGCAACCAGATACAGCCCCATTCATCAATCCGGCCATGCGTGGCCATCCAGCTGTCAACGATCGATTGCTGCGCCAGCGTCACTTGCAGGGAATGGGCTGCCTGTTCCTGCAGCGGTGAAATATCCCTTCCAGCCAATGCTTGCCGCACCCTTACCCGCTCGAACCGGGGATCAAGATTGCTCGGATCATCGATCCACTCTTGCCCAAGCGATGTTAGATAATCACGCAGATGTTCACGCCGACTGGCCAACAAGGGCCGCATAACACGAACCCCCTGCCAATCACGCTCCGGCCAGATCCCGGCGAGGCTCCGGTCTGACGATGTACGCGCACTTCGCATCAACACCGTCTCCGCCTGATCATCGGCCGTATGGCCCGTCAACAAGACCAAGGCACAATGTGACAAACACCATTGAGCCATTATATCATAGCGGGCGACCCGGGCCTTGGCCTGCAAACCTGTTTTCGGTTTCTCGCCGCGCCAAGGTAAGATGTGATGGGGGATCGCCAATGAGGCACACCACCGGGCCACAGCCACCGCTTCGTCGGCGCTCGCAGCTCGCAAACCGTGATCAACCGTCAGCGCGGAAATTCGTGGTAATGGCGTTTGCAAATTTCGCCATGCCAATACCAGCCGCAAAAGCGCCAAGGAATCCGATCCGCCAGAAACCGCAACAGCCACGTGAGACAGCCCTTCGAGGCTATCAAATTGCGGGAGGTGCGCTTTCAAAGTGGAATCAATTGCAAATATATGGTCGACACCTTTTATAACAAACTGACCCCTGTTCGGTTGTTGGCACACATGGCCCAAGGGACCTCATCCGGCGCGTTGCGCCACCTTCTCCACTGTCGTAAAGAAGGGACAAATCCCGACAAATCGTTCCTTCTCCATCGAAGATGGAGAAGGTGGATCGGGCAAAGCCCGAGACGGATGAGGTCCCTTTGCCGGCCATCCACTCTACCCTCACCCTGAGGTGCGAGCGCCTTCGCGAGCCTCGAAGGGCCGCTGGCGCAAATCCCAACTCAACAACCGTTGCGCTTGAATTCCGCAGTGGCGCGTTTCTTCACTTCAACGGCCCGGGGAAACTCGGCTCCGACCGAACCAAGCGCTGCACAGGCCTGTTCCTTCTGACCCATTTTTTTCAGGCTCATGCCCAGTTTCAGCAAGCTGTCCGGTGCACGGCGGCTCTTTGGATAATTCTTGTAACCCTGAAGAAAATTGCGGGCAGCCCCTTCATAGTCAGCCTGGGCGTAAAATGTTTCACCCAATTGAAACTGGGCGCTGCCGGCGAGGCTGTGTTCTGGATATTTGGCAAGGAAATCCTTGAAGCCAGTCTCAGCCTCCGGGAATTGTCGGCGCAGCAAAGCTTCATACCAGCGCTCGTACACAGCTTCCGGCGTTTCGGCCTGAGGCGTCAATGAAACCTGTTCGATTGAATCGCCTGTCGCAGCATCATCGGCACCAACGGCAGGAACAGCTGAAGCCACCGCCGCATCTTCGCCAATGGCCGCTTCCGCATCATTGGTCGCGGCAGGCGTTGTCGCCAACTGGTTGTTCAGGTCTTCAACCTGCTCAGCGCCGGTAATCACTGCGCGCTTTTGCGGCGGAACAGCATCCTCCGGATCACCAATCTGCTCAATCCCCTGCTCTGCCGCGAGCTTTTTCAAACTGGGTTTGGCAGGTGCCTTGAACACCGGCTCCAGCGACCCCGATTGCGAACCGCCAGCCGCAATCTGCTTTTGCAGCTGCTTCATCGAAAAGTTCAACTCTTCGAGCTGACCCGTGAGACCACGCATCTGGTTTTCAATATTGAGAATGCGCGTGGCAATATCCTGGGCTGAAGCTGGTCCAGCAATAAAACTGGCCGCACTGGTGAACAGCGCTGCCGCAAAAAGCGTTCTTTTGAACATGTGTTTAATCCGGTTGGAAAATCAGTGAAGCTGAACCATGGCTGAACAAGGCGGAGGAATTGGGGCTGCCCTATGGCAATTTTCAAATCCCCGCCAACTGTTGCACCAGCGCAACAGTAACAGAAGGTTAATTGGTTCCACCCGTCACCACAGTCACCGCACGACGGTTCTGCGACCAGCATTCCTCTGCATCGCAAAGTTGTGCCGGACGTTCCTTGCCATATGCGATGGAGGCAATGCGGTTGGCAGGCACACCTTGCGAAATCAGGTAATTCCGCGACGTGGTGGCACGACGTGCCGACAATGAAATATTATACTCGCGCGTGCCGCGTTCATCGGCATGGCCTTCGACCTGAAGGGTGACATCGCCATATTTTTGCAGCCATTCTGACTGACGGGTCAAGGTTTCGCGGCCCTCAGGTGTCAAGTCTGACTGGTCAACAAGGAAGTAAATCACGTTGCCGATATTGGTATCAAAATCCGCCTTGGAACCGGGCGTGGCCGAGCCAATGCCGCCATCGAAGTTTTCGCCTTGGCCGCCGGGACCCGCTTCCAGATCAGGCGCATTTTTCTTCGTACAGGCCGCCAAAGCCAGAAAACAACTCATCACAGCAACAGTCTTAAAACCAGCCATCCGCATCAGCATCGCTATCCCACTCCTTATAGTCAGCCAATCCTGGAGCCCCCAAGGGCAGTCCTCACGATTCGCCACATTCATCATTTTGCGTTGCACAAAAAGCCACCGCACACAAGCGCGATGGCCACCCCTTACACACAATTCATCTGGCAAGGGCGCACAATGGCCCCTCACCACCCTTAGCTGGTGCGGGCACCGGCGGTGATAACCGTGACAGCACGGCGATTTTGTGACCAACATTCTTCGCTGTCGCAAACCGCTGCCGGACGTTCCTTGCCATAGGCAATGGAAGCCACACGCTTTGCCGAAATACCTTGTGAGATCAGGAAATTGCGAACCGTTGTTGCACGCCTTGCCGACAGTGAAATATTGTACTCGCGGGTACCGCGCTCGTCCGCATGGCCCTCAATCTGAATGGCAACTTCGGGATATTCCTGCAACCAAGAGGCCTGTTTCACCAAAACGTCGCGGCCCTCAGCCGTCAGCGAAGACTGGTCGTTTTCAAAATACACCTTGTCACCGATATTGGTTGAGAAATCTTCGGCCGAACCCGGAACCTGGGCTGCACTGCCCGCCAGTTGATCACCAGCACCACCGCCAAGTCCATCGGCACCAAGGCCGACAGTCGAAGATTTTTTGGAACATGCCGCAAGCGAAAGCGCACAGGCCAAAGCCAGCGCCAGCCTGAAACTCGAAGTTTGAACATTCATCATTGCGATAATCCACCTTTTTTAGAGAGAGAGGCCCCCCAATTAAAATTTTGGCCCCGATATTCAGAAAGTTTTAGCCCTGATATTATTAAATCCGGGTTTGCAAACTTAGTTAAGACGCGGTGACCAAGCCGGGTCTGAAGCAAATCCGGGCGTTGAAACCGGTTGCTCGTTGTAACCCGACACATCCACCGAGAAGAGTTGTGCGCCACCATTCTCGCCCCCGGATTCCCGGAAGAACATGATGACGCGGCTGTTGGGAGCCCAGGTCGGACCCTCATTGTGATAGCCCTCGGTGAGGATGCGTTCGCCTGATCCATCGGGTTTCATCACGCCAATGGCAAACTTGCCGCCGGCATTTTTAGTAAAGGCAATCCACTTTCCATCCGGCGACCAGACGGGCGTTGAATACCTGCCCTTGCCAAAGCTGATGCGCTCCGCCCCACCACCGTCGGCTGTCATAGCATAGATCTGCTGCGTGCCACCCCGGTCTGACTCAAAAGCAACCTGCGAGCCATCAGGCGAATAGGAGGGAGCCGTATTGATCGCCGTCACGTCTGTCAGCTGCCGCAGCTTGCGTGTCTGCAAATTCATTTCATAGAGATTGGAATTATTGCCGTCCTCGCTCTGCAAACTCATGATGATGCGGTTGCCATCGGGCGAATAACGCGGCGCAAAACTCATGTTGGGAAAATCCCCAACAATTTCTTTCTGCTTGGTGTCGATATTGTAAATAAACACCCGTGGCGTTCCCGTGCCGAAGGACATGAAAGCAATCTCTTTGGACGTCGGCGAAAAGCGCGGCGTCAACAACAAGTCACCCGCTACCGGCAGATCACGGGCATTGAAACCATCCTGATCCATGATCGCCAGTTTCTTCACCCGCTTCGACTTGTTGCCACTCTCATTGATGAAAACTACTTCCGTATCAAAATAGCCATCAAAGCCGGTGAGGGCCTGATAGATTTGATCGGCGACACGATGGCCCAAACGCCGCGCCAATTTTGGAGAAGCCGCAAGCGATTGGCTCACCAGCATCTGGCCTGAGTCCACATCATAAAGTTTAAAAGCCACGCGAATCTTGCCGCCTTCATTCGTCACCTGACCTGCAACAAGGGCGCGTGCCTTTATCTGCTGCCAACTGGAAAAATTGGGCAGGGCCTCAAGGTTCGAAATCTGCTCAGGGTATGAATCAGGCGAAATCGGCCCGAAATAACCGGACCGGCCAAGGTCATTGGCAATCACACCGGCAATGACAGCAGCCGCATCCGCAATGTCTCCACCAGCCGAGAATGGCGCAATGGCAATCGGCAGGGGATCAATCTTGCCATCCTGGTTTATGCCTTTCAATGCTGCAAAGGAAATGCCGGGCAACGCAATGAACATCATGAACGCCAAGACAAGGCGAAGTGCAATTGCTGTGGAAGTTGTTTTCATCATGTGGCTTTCCTGCGTCATCGCGGCTTGAACGTCCATTCAATATTTTTCCAAAGGTCAAAGCGGTCCGGCGGCAACCAGTCAAACGGCTGGCATGTCATCACGGCTGAACGGGCAGCAAGGCCAGCGGTCTGGAACAGCGGGCTGTCACTGTCACCACCTGTAATGATCGGTTGACCAACCACCCGGCCTTGCTTGTCAAGATCAAACGACACGTCAACACTGACGCCCGCTTCCCTCACGCTTGGCGGAATAGACCAGCATTCGGAGAATTTTTGACGCAAGGCATCAACGATCGTCGCTGAAATGGCATCATCATTGCCCTGCACGTCTTTGGCTGCCTTTTCAGGTGTGCCGGCATCGTCTTTCTTTTCAACCGGTGCTGACGATTCAATCGTGTCATCCTTGTTCAGCAAGGCTTCCAACTCCGCCACATCCAATTTGCGCTTCTTCTTTTCGCCATCAAGCTTTTTCTTGGCATCGGCAGCGGCTTTTTCATCCACCTTCTTTTTTTCTTCAGCCTTCTTTTTCTCGTCGGCTTTCTTTTCCTCGATTTTCTTGTCTTCCTCGAGTTTCTTATCCTCAGCCGCCAGCATGTCCTTCAAGGGATCAGAATCCAAAGGCAAATCCTCCACCTTTTTCGGCGGCGGTTCCTTTTTGGGTTTCGGTTCTGGTTTTTCTTCCGGCTTCGGCGGCGGTGGCTCGGCCTTCTCAGGTTCCTTCATCGCCACCTTCTTTTCTTCCGATACCTTTTCCTTGGGCTTTACTTTTTCTATTGCTTCAGAAGCCTTGGGCTTTGGCTTTTCCTTGGGTTTCTCTTCCGATTTGGTTTGCGCCTTGACCTTGGTATTGTCAGTGATGTTGCTGATATCAACCTGAATGGCCTCAGGCGGAATGATTTCAGGCATCTTCGCAGCCGGCATGCCAAACACTGCGGCAAGGATAATTGCCCCATGGAAAGTTGCCGAACCGAGAAAGCTCTTCTTCATGACATTAATTATTGACAGGCTTGTCGATGGGCAATGTCGCCAGGCCCACCTTGGTGTAGCCCGCACCATTCAGCAGCCCCAGCACTTCCATGATCTTGCCATAGGTCAGCGCACTATCGGCCCGCACCATCAGGTTTTCATTCAAACCTTCCTTGGCCTGGGCGGCAAGTTGCGGCAGCAGGTCCTCGAAGTTCGTGACTTTGTCACCGAGATAAACCGTATTGTTGGCCTGCACGGTGATGAACAGCGGTTCGGCTGGCGTCGACGTCGGCTTGGCACTGGTTTTTGGCAAGTCGACGGGAACACTGACAGTCATCAAGGGTGCGGCCACCATGAACACAATCAGCAACACCAGCATCACGTCAACCAGTGGTGTCACATTGATTTCGCTGATGGCACCATGGCGCGATTGACGCCTGCCCCGGCGTCCACCCCTGCTATTTGCACCACCCATGGAAGCGCCCATATGTTATGCCCTCTCGTCCAGCTGGCGGGATATGATGGCTGAAAATTCATCGGCAAAATTTTCAAGCCGGGTCGCCACCTTCGCTGCATCGGCGGAATACATATTGTAAAATATTGTCGCTGGAATGGCAGCCACCAAACCAATGGCCGTGGCAAACAGGGCTTCCGCAATGCCCGGAGCCACAACCGCAAGGCTGGTCTGACCCGAATTGGCGATGCCCTGAAACGCCGTCATGATGCCCCAGACCGTGCCAAACAAGCCGATGAAGGGGCCTGCCGAACCTGTCGTTGCGAGAAACAGCAAACGCGATTCCAACGCTCCCATTTCCTTTTGTATCTGCACATCCATGACTTTTTCAATGCGCTTTTGCACGCCGGCAAAACCTGCACGAAGCGCTGCACCCTGGCTGCGCTTCCACTCCTGCATGGCCGCCACGAAGATCGACGACATGCCGGAATTATCCCGGTTAGTCACGCCATGATAGAGATCATCCAGCGATTGGCCCGACCAGAAGGATTGTTCAAACCGGTCATTGCCTGCATTGACTTTGCGGAAGGCAAAGAATTTTTCAAATATGATGGCCCACGTCCACAGTGAAGCCAAAGTCAGGCCGATCATGACCAGCAAAACCGGGCCAGATGCCTGCGTGACCAGGTGCCATAGTGAAATGCTCGCACCCCCAGCGGCCGGCGATTCAGCAATTTGTTCCATCTCAGATCATAAATCCCCAATTGCGGCAGAACTGTCCCCCCGTTCCATCCCGCAAAGCGCAACGCGCTGAAGCAGCGCCTAAACAGCCAAATTCTGTCGATTCTGCGGCAGATTTCGAGCCTCCACATGAATCAACGGGTGCCGGACGAGGACCGCCAGCCTGGGCCTTGAGATGAATCGTTTATGGTTAACAAGCGGTTACGTTTCAGGGGTGACGAATTTTACAGCCATGTCAGGCGGAATACGCATGGGCCGCCCGCGTCGATCAATGATGGCAACAGTGACTTCCGTCGTAAAAAGCACCTCCGCCCCCCGCAATACCCGCTGCGACAAATCAAAGCGCGCACCAGCCATTTTGGTTGGCATCGTCT
>JANONM010000170.1:0-2614 GCA_031420855.1 Hyphomicrobiales bacterium | reverse complement strand
CCTTCAGCCACTCGGCCACGTTTCCTTGCGATTGGGCTTTTGCCGTGATTTGCCGATGGGTGCAAGCCCCGCAAGCCTATGGGACAAAATAGTCGTTCAAAATTACTTGAGTATCTTGATCGGATATATTGACAGCCTTCGAAAACTTGGTTATTCAATAACCGACTTAAATACTCGGAGATTAGAAATGAAGTTTTCACGTCGTTTGGTAGTTTCGGTTTGTCTTGTTGCAATGTCGGCGATTTCGCCTGCGTGGGCGACGGGTGTGGTGAATGTTTACAGTTATCGCCAGCCGCAATTGGTGGAGCCGCTGTTCAAGGCCTTTACGGCGGAAACAGGCATTGATGTCCGGATGGTGTTTGCCGAAAAGGGTTTGATCGAGCGACTGGAGCAGGAAGGTGAACTCAGTCCGGCTGATCTTTTCATGACGGCCGATGTGGGCCGGCTGGTGGAGGCCGCTGACAAGGGGCTTGGCCAACCTGTGGTTTCCGAGGCTATCGATGGCAAGGTGCCGGTAGCGCTCCGCTCAAAGGATCATCTGTGGTTTGGCTTGACCATGCGGGCACGGGTTTTTTATGCTTCGCGGGATCGCGTGGCGCAGGATACGATTTCATATGAAGAGCTGGCCGATCCAAAATGGAAAGGCAAAGTCTGCACGCGCCCCGGTGATCATCCCTATAATCTTGGATTGGTCGCCGCCATGATTGCCAAGCGTGGCGAGGCAGCGACGCGGACCTGGTTGACGGGCGTCAAAGCCAATCTCGTGACCAAGCCCAATGGCAATGATCGCGCGCAGGCCAAGAGTGTTGCAGCCGGTGAATGTGATCTGGCCATCGCCAATACCTATTACATGGGCCTGATGATGACCAATGAGAAAGAGCCTGAGCAGAAGCAATGGGCTGCGGCTTCCAAGATTCTGTTCCCCGCCTCGCCCGCCATGGGTACCCATGTGAATATCTCAGGCATGATGCTGACAAAGCATGCGCCGAACAAAGACAACGCCATCAAGTTGATGACTTTTTTGGCCAGTGATGCGGGACAATCACTTTATGCCGCGCGGAACTTTGAATATCCGGTTAATCCTGCCATCAAACCCTCTGATGTTGTGGCAGGGTGGGGTAGCTTCACACCCGATGTGCTGAACCTCAGCGAAATCGCCAGGAACCAGGGTTTGGCGGCAAAGCTGGTGGCCGAAACGGGATTCAACGATTGAACCCTCAGGTTTATGCTCAACGGTTTCTTGTGGCATTGGGACGATGATTGTGCGACAGTCGCAACCATGATGATGCGCATTTTCAAACTGGGTTTGGCAGTTGGTTGTTTGGCAGGAACTGCCCTACCAGCCGCTGCCTATGAGACGTTCATTCCTTCCGGCACGGGCTATTCCACTGAAGTGGACAGCCTGCCTGCCCTTGATGGTGAACTTGGACAGGCGATTTCCCAAACTGACATCTATGAAACCGAGCTCAATCGCAAAGCCCGGGAAGATGCCGAATTTGACAGCAAGCTGCGGCGGTTTTTCATTGATTCCAAAGCGCCCAGTGGTGACACGTTCATCGACTATTGAAGCTGGAATTAGAACGGCGGGCGGTCAATTGGAACTAATATCGCGCGCCCAAAACCGTCACCCCCGCGCAGGCGGGGGCCCAGCTAACAAGTAGCAAGTAAGCGGGATTCCCGCCTTCGCGGGAATGACGTATAGGGACTAAGCGGTTTCCTCTGATCACCCTATGCTTTCAACATGAAAAAAACCCGCGGAGCCTTTGGCATTCTCGCGGGTTTTTTGTTTGACGCTTGTATTTTAGTGGACTGTCAGAAAAGCCCTGGCTTGGCGCTGGGCTTCTGCCACTTCGGCTGAGGTCATTTCCTGGGCCAGCTCGAAGCGATAGCTGCGGGCTTTCTCATTGCCTTTCATGGCTGCGATATTGAACCATTTGTGGGCGATGATGTTGTTGGCCGCAACGCCATGGCCAATGCAATACTGCATGCCAAGGGCCAGAAATTCTTCCGCTGAAGCGTTTGCTGACGTTGTGCTTTCGTTGTTCGAATTGATGTTGTCCCAAATCATTTGCAATCCCCTGCTTTTCATTGTTGGCCGGCGCTGGTTTTTCTGCGTCCGGTTGGACGAGCCGTTTGGTTGCGTCCTTGGCAGTGATAATGCGCCAAGCGATGCAACAGGGGCTTAAGCAGCAGCCTTAACCGACTTTGAACAAGCAATTGGGCTTGTCCGAGAAGCAAAAATAAATTCAATTAGATTCAACAGGTTACGGTGTTGTTCAGGCGGTTTTAACCCTGCGCGATTCACCAGTCGTTCACCGCGATGGCAAAACTACTTGGGTGTGTAACCCAAGGTCATGACGATGGGAAAATGGTCAGACCCCGCTGGATTGCCAATTTGCTGATCGGCCAAAACGCGAATTTTCGAACTGACAAAGACATGATCAATGGCCAATAGCGGCAGACCGTAAGTTGCTGGCCACGTCGGCATATGGGTGACGCGCGAAAGGCCGGTTCCCTGTTCAAGGGTGGCCGTGATGCGGGAAAACGGCGTGGCGTTAAAATCACCCATGACAATCATGTCACCCGACTGGCTTTCCAAATAGCGGACCATGGC
>JANONM010000169.1:0-11049 GCA_031420855.1 Hyphomicrobiales bacterium | reverse complement strand
GGGTCGCCACCCGCAAAGCCGATTGGCGTCAAGACCCTGACCGACACGGCTTTCGGTGTGGCAGGTGCCATCGAGTCCGATACCCGCACCGGCATGAAGTGGCTGTGGAGCGGCAGCACCGGATGGAAGGACAACACCTCGGACGTGGTGGATCGCATCACCCTCGCCGCCACCAACGCCGCAACCACCATCATCATCCCCGACCGCACCTACACCACCAGCAATGTAACACTTTATGCCGCAGGCGGTGGCGTTGACACGGTGACGGGTTCGAGCGGCAATGATTTTATTTTTGGCGGCGGTGCGAATGACAATGTGGTTTCAACCAAGAGGCTGGCGGCATGAGGCGGCGGGACGTCACCGCACTCTTGTTTTCCACTTTTGGCCTCGCAGGCTGTTGGGGCAACACATATACATGGAACCAGAAACTTACGGTCAACGTCAATACGCCAGATGGCATCAAATCAGGTTCTGCGGTGACGCAGGTTACGGCCAAGGTGGGAGGGCAAAGCCTGCTATCGCAAGCAGTTGTGTCATACAAGGTGACGGGCGAAGCAACTTTTGTCAAACTCGGAATCGGGAAGTTTATATTTGCGCTGCTCTCGAATGGTGGTGATTACGAACCGACGGAATATTGGGCAGCAAAAGCTTTCCATCAGCAACTGGTTGAAGATTTTGGCTATGGCACAGAAGAGAAACTTGCCGAACTCTTCGAAAAATTCCAGACGTTTCGTGGATCAAAAACACTTGCTCTGGCCGATTATCCATTGCTCGTGACCTTCACCGATACCAGCGATCCAAAGAGTGTGGCGGAAATGAAGCCAATGAAACTGGCGGATCGTTTCGGCGCGGGTTACTCGCTCAAATCAATCACGCTGGAGATTACGGATGAAGCGGTGACGAAGGTGGCGGTAGAGAAGGTGTTGGTGTGGTTAAGTCAGTATCCAGAACCACCCCTTTGTCAGCCTACTTCCGGCACAGATTTTTCCTTTTGCGCCACCAACGTTCATCACGGCGATTTCACTAGGAGATAAATTTATGGCTATTTCTAACGACTTGATGCTCGCCCTCCTCTCAATGGATTCCTATAATCGCGGTTATGGAGCCGGTATTAACGGTTTAGGCGGCGCGGATTACGGTGACAGTGCATTTAATTAACGGATTACGGTGACAGTGCATTATATTGGATTGCGGTTGTAGTGCAATCTACTGCGTGGCAACGGTTTGGGACCAAACCACTCCTGCACTAAAGCCCTGCGGCCTTTCGCAATGCTTCGTTTACGCGACCTTGCCAGCCTTTGCCTGTCGATTTGAATTTTTCAATGACGTCGCCATCCAAACGCAATGAAATTTGTTTGCGGGGATTTGCGATTGCAGGTCGCCCACGTCCACGACGTATGGCCTCCATCATGTCGGGGAAAACCTCGGCAAAGGATTTTGCTTGTGCCAATTCGGCTTGACATGGCCATGGCCTCGCCTTGGTCGTGCGTCACCTAGATGGCGGTGAAACCCAATTCATCATGGATACGCTTGATTTCGGCGCGGAGTTGCAGGCGCGGGGACAAATCAAGGGCCGACAACGGTTCATCAAACAGCAGAATGGCCGGACGCACGGCCATGGAACGGGCGAGTGCGACGCGTTGTTTCTGGCCCCCTGAAAGCTGGGCGGGATAGCGATCTTCCAGCCCGCCAAGCTGCACCAGGTCGATGGCCAAGCGCACGCGGTCTTCGGCTTCACTGCGCGCAACGCCGCGCATGCGGAGGCCAAAAATGACGTTTTCGGCAACGGTCTTGTGCGGGAAAAGTGCGCCGGACTGGAAGATGGCTTTCGGAACACCTGCCACATACTCGCCCGGTGTTTGGGTCAGGAATGTGTAGGCGTCAGATGAACAGGTCATTGCCGCATCGGCTTCTTCCTGGTTCAGGATGTTGGCCTGTTCAGCACCATCCTTGTACTACTTGGCAACCTTCAGATGGTCGAGTTCAGCAAACAGGGGCTCGGCACCCGCATAGCTGTACATTTCGTCGAGGCCGGGATTTAAGGTCGACAGAACGGCGGGAACCGAAAGCGTCCAAAACCAGGCGGCGCTGTCAGTCGTCACCTTGCCCGCGAGGCGTTCGTCCCACAGCAGCTTCCAACTGTCAGGCGCTATGCCAAGCTTGTTGCGGATCAGCAGCATGCAAGTACCGCCGCCAAAGGGTACGCCAAATTCCTTGGCCTTGTCGGCGCGGGTTTCATAGAACCAGGGATAGATGGCTTCGAGGTTTGGAATCTTGGACTTGTCGGTTTTTTCGTAGAAGTTTTCGGCAAGACCCGTGGAGGAAATGTACTCTTCACCCACGGTCACATCGAAGGGTGGATTGTTTGCGGGTGCGGCCTTGGTCTGGCTGACCATCTGGTCCCAGCCGCCGACGGTTTCGGCCTTGGTGTTGTACTTTGCGTTGAAAGGTTCGATGACCATTTCGCGGAAAACCTGTTCGTAGTTGCCCGACCACGACACGGCAATCAGGCTTTCGCCTTCAAAAGCGGCCTTGGTGTTGTGACCATGGCACGGCCAATGATGGCTGGTGCTGCGACAGACAGTGCCGCTCCCTTGAGGAGCTTTCTGCGGCTGACATTCAATGTTGAAAATTTCATGTTAGAACCTACAGGATGATGGATACGCGGTTGAATCCGCGGTTGAGGTGAGTAAATGCGGTGATTGACCAGCGGTCAAGCACCGGATGGCCCTGCCAATGTGCCCATTGCGACATTTAATGATTTGCGCTGATAAGGCTTGATGACCCGTCAAAACCCCGCCCTGCCAGCTTTCGCCGTTGCCACTTGTGGTGCCCTTTGGGGTATCTATTGGCTGCCGCTGCGCTGGTTTGAAACCCAAGGCATCGGCGGCGGCTGGGTGAGCGTGGTGTTCAGCGTAACGTGTTTGCTGTGCACATTGCCATGGCTTTGCACGGCTCGGGCCTGGAATGGGGCACGGCGCGAACTTGTCACGGGTTTGATCATAGGCACCGGGTTTTCGCTTTACACGGTAAGCCTTGTTCTCACCGATGTCATTCACGGCATTCTGCTGTTTTATCTGACACCAGTCTGGAGCACGTTGGCTGGTTGGCTGCTGGGTCGCTGGCCCCTGACTGCCCACCGGGTGCTGGCAATCATCCTCGGCTTTGTCGGCATGGGACTGATCCTGGGTGTGATGGATGGACTGCCTATCCCGCGCAATCCGGGGGATTGGCTGGCATTGGCCAGCGGCATGTTGTGGAGTTGGGGAACCATGCGCAGTTTTGAAAAGCCCTCACCAGGCATTGCCCTGCCAGTATTTGGTTTTGCCGCTGGCGGTCTGGCTTCCTCGGTGGGGCTGTTGCTGGTTGCGGGCGTGGCCGCGTTGCCGTTGGCGCAGAGTGCCGGGCTTGTGGCAAACTTGCCGTGGATCGTGCTGGCAGCCCTTATCATTTTTGTTCCACCCAATTTCATGGTGCTGTGGGCATCGCAACGCATTGACCCCGGACGTGTCGGCATCTTGCTGATGACTGAGGTTCTGGTGGGTGCGCTGAGTGCTGCGCTTTATTCAGGCGAAAAATTCACCTGGGCCGACGGGCTGGGGACAACACTGATTGTCGCATCAGGTTTGACGGAAGTTCTGGGACGTCGCTGATTTCAGGTGACAGATATGGACTCAATATACTGCAAAAACAATTCGCGTTCGGTGGTGATATCAAGCTTGCTGTAAATGCTGTGCTGATGGTTCTTGGCTTCGCCGGGTGTACGCGAAGTGGGTGAAATGGTGGTGGCGATCCAATCTATTGGGTGCTGGACGAAAAGGCCCAAGTTGCCAGACAGAAAAAAGAACCCGCATAAAAGCCCCACGGCGAGAGCTGAACTTTACGACGTGACGGGGTCTACGCTGTTGCTGAGTGACGGCCTCCATAAAGTGCCTCGCGCAGGATAGTGTTGCTGGTCACAGCATCTTGACCGGCAATGGCCGTGCGGAGGCGGTTGTCCTTCTGGAGTTGTTTGACGACACCGCGCATGGCTTCAACCGTCGCAATATTGGCACTGCATTCGGCGATGGGATCGAGGCCTGTGGTGTCGGGAAAGGTGTCAAAATAGATCGGGCGCTGGTAGCCGATTTCTTCGAGTACGTAGAGCAACTCGATGGTCTGCACCGGGTGCACAGTTCCCACCATCAAGCCATCATCACGCTTGGCGTATCCATCATTCAGGTGAACGCCGAAAAGCTTTGAGCTCCGGGCCGCCAATGCCACCGCATAGGCCGGCATTTCGTCGGCATAGAGCACATGGGCAAAATCAATGGTGACGCCGACGTTCTTGCGATTGAGTTCCCGAATGGCCAGCAAGGTTGTGCCGATGTCAGGCATCAGGCTGAAACTGCGGGGCTCATTCGGCTTGTATTCAATGCTGATTTCAGCTGACGGCGCGTGGTCTGCCACTTCCGCCATGGCCTCGAGTGTTTGATCCCAAAGTCTGGCGTAATCAACCTGGAAGGAATAGTCGAAACCATCCTGGCCCATCCACAGGGTCATGAGCGTGCCACCGAGTTCCAGCATCTGGTCAATGCCGCGTTTGGTTTGCTCAACGGCAAGACGGCGCAGCTTCGGATCAGGGTTGGTGAAGGCACCGATCTTGAAACCGGGATCGCTGTAATAGCGCATGGCAAAGCCATTCACTCCGAGTCCCAAATCATTGAGATGGATTTTTATCTCTTTCAACTTTGCATTTTCCATGTGGTCGGGATAATTCAGGTCAACGGCATTCAAACCCTTTACCTTGGCGGCGCGGCGCAACAGGCCAAAGACCCCGGGCTTGCCAGCATCCAGTTGTGAATCCGCTGGGCTGCTGTTCTTGAAGGAATTCAAGCGTGCGGCATATTTGTAAGCGTGATGTGCAACAGTTTTGCTCATGGTGCCCTTTCTCAAGACTTTATAACTGTAGTAGAAATTGTGAAGTCGATTCTGCGAAAGTGATAAATTATACCAGCCGCCCCATGAATTGACCGCAACAAGGGCTGTTTGCAATAGCCGCAAATGGCCGTTGGTATTAGTCGCGACTTCACAAGTAGACGAAAGCGATACATCCTAAACACATGATTTATCGGCTTTTGCACACCTTCTGTCTTTGAAGAATTGTTGGAATCTGTGAAGCTACTTCATGAACTTGACGGAAATCGTATGTTTTCTGGCGATCAGAGACTGATGACGCCCTTGCGCAGGATGAAGCATCCATAGGGGCCGGGATCGGACGTGCGCAGAATCGCAAATGATTTTTTGGCCGCTGCATAGAACTCAAACCGCTCATATACGCCGATGTTGACATGACGCTTTTCACATTCATCCAGGGTTTTCTGCATCTCGTAAAAAATCGGAACCTGGCCATGCGGATCACCAACAACCTGCATGCGCATGACAGGTTGTTCGACAAAACCATCAAGCGGCATCAGGGATAGAATAGCCCGTGTTGCCGTGGGAATGTCACAACCCGTGAGGTCAAGCAGTTTGCCATAAGTGGTTTCCTTGGCGATGGTCACGGCGGGGTGATTGATATCGCAAATCACGATGTCATCGCCATGGCCCATCAACATCAGGACATAGAGCAATTCAGCGGAAATCACGGGATCGATGTGTCTCAACATGGGGCAGTCCTCTGGTACTTTTGGGATGATGCAATCGACATTTCTGTTTTACATACAATGGCAGGGTTTTCGCATGTGGCCGCCAAAGGGATTGTCAAAAACTTGTGCATCAGCTGCGGGAAACAAATTCGGCGGCACGTCGATTGGCCTCGCGGCAACCATCGACAAGTGAATCTCCTGCTGCGAGTCGTGCCGTCAGCATGCCGACAAAACAGTCCCCTGCCCCATGGGTCGATGTGACTTTCACGGGCACTGCTGCAATCTCAACAACTTCGCCAACCACCGGTGCCACGAGCAAGCCTTGGCCGCCCAGGGTGACCACAACAGAGCGTGAAGGCCCCTGCAGTTTCGGAAGTGCCAAGCGGGCCGAGACAAAATCGTGCACCGCAAGACCCGACAGTTCCCCGGCTTCGACGCGATTGACAACCAGTACATGCACGAGGTCCAAAAGATTGTCGGTCAAACGGCGCGCAGGTGCGGCGTTAAAAACCACCACTGCATCCGATCCCGCTGCAATTTTGGCCGCCGCAACATTCACCAGGTTTGGCACCTCATTCTGCAGAACCAGAACTTTGGCACCCCCGAGCTGCTGCCATAGGCCGACAATGGCATCAGGATCAATTGCCAGGTTGGCACCTGAAACAATGACCGCGCCATAGTCACCATCATCCTGCAGAATGGCAACACTCATGCCCGATCCGAGGTGGAGATCAGTGCTGACGCCCGTCAAGTCTACGCCGGCCCGCGCCAGATTGCCGGTGAGAGCCTGTCCAAAATCATCGGCACCGACGCGACCAATCATGGCTGTACGTGCACCAGCGCGGGCGGCTTGCACAGCCTGATTGCCGCCTTTGCCACCGCATTGCCGGGACCATGAACTGCCAACCGCCGTCTCATCGAGGCGCGGCAAGGCGGGGGCTTTCACCATGATATCGAGATGCAAACTGCCACACACAATCACGTCAAATGCCACGTCAGTTACCTTGTCAATTGCCAGGTCCCTACCTGCCGATTTTGCTAGAAAGGTGATGATTCCGATGGGCTGCACATTGCTCTAAGTTTGCTGACGCAGGCGAAACCATTTTGCTGATGCGAGACCAACAATCATTGCACCCACGAAAACATAGGCGCTGCTTTCGCCCAAACCCAGGGCCGGGATTGAACCACCAGGACAAAAGCCGGAGAGACCCCAGCCGATGCCGAAAACCGCAGAGCCAGCGACCAACGGGGCATTGATGGATTTGGCCGCAGGCAAGTGGAACCGGGTGTCAAACAAAGGCCGGGAACTTGCCGCAAACACCACCCGATAGCCCATCAGCGCGACCAGTAATCCACCACCCATGACAAAAATCAAACTGGGGTCCCAGGTTCCAGCCACATCAAAGAAGTTCAAAACCTTGGCGGGATTGATCATGCCAGACAAGGCAATGCCGGTGCCGAACAACAATCCCGAGACAAGAGCTGCGAGCAAGCGCATCGACCTAAACCCCTGCCCCATGGCGAACAACATAAACCGTGATGGCGGTGGCAATCATGAAGGTGATCACGGCAACCAATGAGCGCGGCGAAAAGCGGGCCAAACCGCAAATGCCATGGCCACTGGGACATCCGGCACCAAAGTGGACGCCAATACCAACCAAAAGGCCGCCAACCACGAGTGCAGCGGACGATGTGGGAACACTGAACGGCGGCACAAATCCTGCAATGCGCAAGATCACCGGTGCCACAATGGCTCCCACCAAGAAAACCCAGCGCCAGTCGAAATTGTCAGAATTCTCACTTTCACGAGGCGGAATCACGCCCGCGAGAATTCCGGTCATGCCCGCAATGCGGCCCAGGCTGGCCATCAGTACCACAGCTGACAAGCCGATCAGCATGCCGCCGAGCGTCGAGGTGAGGGGTGTGAATTCTGTCATCTGGTTGTCATCTTTATGTCTTCAGTTGGGGAATTTGGAAGAAGCGGAAAAACTTTGAAAAACCCGTCGGCGCAGACTTGACGACAGAAAATTGTTGTGATTGTATCGTGAACGGCGTACAATTTGAGATTGTTCAAGATTGTTTTTGTTGATGATTTTTCACAGTACTTTCAACTTTTAGAATAGTTTGAGTTTCATTTCCGCTCGAATGTTATGCCAAAATCCGCAATTTTTACCTATTTTTGTCAACTCTTCGCAGCGCAGATCAACCGACGATTGACTCTCGTTCTCAATCTAAATAGCACATCACCATACAATATGCCGGAGTTAAATGATTTGAAAACCAGTGACTTCGGCAACAGCGACAGTTCAGTCCGGTTTGGACTGTTGATTGTCACAATCGGCGGATTTCTATTCACTTTCGACCTGCCGTTGCTGCGGATGGCAGGCGGTGACAAGTGGTCGATGGGTGTGGCGCGGGGCTTGTTCCTGTTTCTTTCCATCAGCGCAGTATGGTACTTCATGCGGCAACGCAATGGCGACAAACTGCCGTATATCAACGGCAAGGCGGCCTGGGCTGTGGTTTTTACCAACACAATCGCGAATATTGCCTATATGGCGGCGGTCGTTGAAACCAATGCGGCCAATGTAGTTTTCATCATTGCGCTGGTGCCTGTGTTAACGGCGGTATTCTCGCGTATTTTCATCAAGGAGCCCATACATGCCTATACTTGGCTTGCCACCGTTCTGGCGCTTGTGGGTGTCGGCATCATTGTCAGGGAGGGGCTGAGTCTGGGCAAAGCCTGGGGTGACCTGTTTGCCCTGATCTGTGCCATTTGCACCGCGGCAGCGTTCACGATCATCAGGGCCAGCGGCAAAAACGTTGCCACCAGTCTGGCACTGGGCAGCCTGCTGTCAGCGCTCGTGTCACTGGGCGTTTTGATGTTCACTGCGCCATCCATCAGCGCATCACTCGCCACTTTGCACAACGCGGCCTATCTGGGATTGCCGACATGGTTCTGGGTGGCCCTGAATGGCTTGTTGTTCATTCCTCTGGCGTCATCGTTGATTGCCAACGGTCCGCGCTATCTTCCATCCGCTGACGTCAGCATGTTCTTTTTGCTGGAAACGGTGTTGACGCCGGTGTGGATATGGCTGCTGTTTTCCGAGGCCCCTACATCGCAGGTTTTGACTGGTGGGGCGATTGTCATCGTCACTTTGGTGGTCCACAGCATTTGGCGGCTTGGTTCCACACTCCAGTCAAAGTCCGCCCCCATTTTTTCTCCCCGAAATTGATTTACCAAATTGAAAAACGCCCAACCTTCTTCTAATCTTGGGATCGGGAGTTGGAGCAATTGATGAGCAAACGCGAACATTCGGGAAATCCGGCGGCGGAGGCGGCCGACCTCCACTCTGCTATGGCCAAGGCGTTGGCCGAGCTGCAAAAACCGCATGCCGGATCGACAGAAGAAGCCGCTGACAGCATCGGTTTTCAAATTGCCATGCTGGAAGACCCTGCTTTGGCGGCACCGTGCTGGCATCTGATCAGCAACTACGCATCGGCGGATGGAGCATGGGCGGCAACGCTAGATCAGCAGATTGAAAGTTTCAATTCCAGTGGCGACGAAGATGTCAGGGCGCGATGTCCAGACTTGGAAGACTTGCGCAACCGGGTTTTGCGCCATCTTGCTGAAGCTTGAAAAGATGGGCTGTTCCCTCAACTCGACTTTGCTTGGTGACGAAAAGCATAACTTGTGGGATGCTCCAGAACAAGCGGAAGCCCTGCGCGGGGGCATGTGAGGGAGAAGTGATGTTTTACGGTGAAATCGAGGGCACGGGATTTGAGGCCATTGATCCCAGCTTCAACGGCCTTCTCACAGGTCACGGACGGGTTGAGCGGTTATGGACGGGAGCACGTTGGGCTGAGGGACCAGCCTGGTTTGCAGCAGGGCGCTATCTGGTATTTTCTGATATCCCCAACAACCGCATGATGCGTTGGGACGAATGCGGCAGCCACATGTCGGTGTTCCGCCAACCCTCCAATAACTCCAACGGCAATACGACCGATGGAGAAGGCAGACTGGTGACTTGCGAACATCTCGGACGTCGCGTGATCCGCACGGAACATGATGGTTCAATCACCGTGCTGGCTGACAGTTACAAGGACAAGCGCCTGAATTCCCCCAATGACGTTGTGGTGAAATCAGACGGCTCCATCTGGTTCACTGATCCCAGCTATGGCATCCTGTTTGACTATGAAGGCAAGACCTCGCTCCAGGAACAGGATCGTTGCCACGTCTTCCGCATTGACGGGCAAAGCGGTGAACTCACGGTGGTCGCCGATGATTTCATGAAACCCAATGGCCTCGCCTTCAACCGGGATCAATCCATTCTCTACATCGCCGACACGGGAAGAAGCCATAATCCCGCGGGGCCAAAACACATTCGCGCCATGAAGGTCAATGCCGACGGCAAGTCACTTGGAAGTTCGCGGGTATTTGCCGATTGCACCGCTGGCATGTTTGATGGTTTCCGGATCGACAGGGATGACCGGATTTGGACCAGTGCGGCTGATGGCGTGCATTGCTACAACAAGCAAGGTCTGCTCATCGGCAAGATCAAAATACCAGAGCTGGTGGCCAATGTCTGCTTCGGCGGACCCGCGCGCAACCGGTTGTTTATCTGCGGCACCACATCGCTTTATTCTACTTTTCTCAGCATCAACGGATGAGATTTCACCAACAGCCATTTGAAATAACCTTCGGTGATCGATCAAACTCGCTCAGAAGTTCCCTCCCCCTTGTGGGGAGGCCTGCCGCATATGCCCACCAAAGGGACCTCATCCGTCTCGGGCTTCGCCCGATCCACCTTCTCCACGAAGGCGCGGAGAAGGGACAAAACCCAACATATCGTCCCTTCTCCACGCCTTCGTGGAGATGGTGCCCCAACGGGGCGGATGAGGTCCCTTTGGTGGCCGAATGCGATGGCCCTGCCCTTGTGGGGAGGCAGGATACAGGTCAACTCCCTAGGCCATCGGAATTAGCCTCATGTTGAAAATGCCCCTGCCCGATCAGGCCATCATGGCGCGGCGCGGTGAAATTGCCGCAGCATTGCGCCAGATCGTGCCGTCTGAAAATGTGGTGGATGGCGAGCGCTCCCTCAAGGTCTATGAAAGTGATGGCCTGACCATGTACCGCCAACCACCAATGCTGGTGGTGTTACCGGAGACGACAGCGCAGGTTTCAGCCATCCTCGCATACACCCACCGGGAAGGCATCAAGATTGTGCCGCGTGGTGCAGGCACATCGCTTTCCGGCGGTGCGCTTCCGCTGGCCGATGGCATCGTGCTTGGCATGGCAAAATTCAACAAGATCATCGACGTGGATTTTGGCAATCGTTGCGTCGTGGTGCAACCCGGCGTCACCAATCTCGCCATCACCAAGGCCGTTGAACATCGCGGTTTTTATTATGCGCCAGACCCGTCT
>JANONM010000168.1:0-6563 GCA_031420855.1 Hyphomicrobiales bacterium | reverse complement strand
GCTGGTAAAGCGTGCATGTTCAGCCGCGGCATCATTGACCGATACAGCCAAATGGCCGTAGCCATTGCCAAGGTCGTAGGGTTCGGTGCGTCCGGCATTGACGGTCAACTCGATTTCGAAATCGTTCTCGTCATTCTTCAGGTAGACAAGCGTAAAGCCGTCAAACGGAAAGCGATCTTTGATCTTCAGGCCAAAAGCCTTGTCATAGAATGCCACTGATCTGGCTTCCTCGACAACGCGGATCATGGAATGAATTGCTTTTGCCATGATTTACGTGCCTCCGTTGGCCTTGATGTATTCAACCAGAATTTTGCGCTTTTCAGGGTCTTTTTGTTTATAGGCTCCCATGAAGGTTTTAGGCACCATCGCTTTTGGATCGGTCAACCACCGATCAAGCTGCTCTGGCGTCCATTGCCATGCGGCATCCTTCAAGCCCTGGGAGTATTTGGTGTATTTTTCATGTGTGCCAGCCTTGCGCTGGAAGATGCCAATCAGCAATGGACCTTGCCTGCTGCGACCATCGTCGACGAGTGTGTGACAGGCCCCACAATGATTCTTGTACAATTTGGCAGCGGCATCGTCCTGCGCCACAGCCACGCTGCCCGTCGCCACGAGTAAAATCATTGCGCCTGTTCTTGAAACAATACTCAAACCGAAACTCCCCCGCATTTACCTGATCAAGCTAGAAGGTAATTCGAAGTGTTGGTATTAGGCTAATACTACGCCGCTAATTCCTCTCGGCTCCTTTGGGTGTATCT
The DNA here is from genome assembly GCA_031420855.1 of Hyphomicrobiales bacterium. Lineage (GTDB taxonomy): Bacteria > Pseudomonadota > Alphaproteobacteria > Rhizobiales > Aestuariivirgaceae > Aestuariivirga. The sequence goes on along the minus strand of JANONM010000168.1, from coordinate 5,805 downwards.
GGCGATCTGATTGGTGAGGAAGATCAAACAGGAGCAACGCAACAACGAGGAAAAGTTGCTGATTTCACCATTCAACTCCAAGGCTTCGTCGTAAAGTGTTGTCAGAAACAGCGGCAAACTCATGCGCTGATCTGCTGCCAAGTCATCCAATACTGACCAAAACCGGGTTTCCAGCCGCACACTGGTAACATGCCCTGAAAGCCGGACTGACCGTGTTTCAAAGGCGTAGCCTTTTGGGCTTTGTCCCGCAAAAACTTCACACATGCAATGCGCCTCCGTCGATTCAATCCGGGAATCTTATGCCTATCGTGGGGCATTGCAACTTACAAATTTTGTTGGATACATGGATAATGCGGTATATCCGAGTTACACAATCGGTTGTGCTTGATTGATTGGCCGCACAAGACGTAACTGGTAACAATAAGCTGCAAGTCTGTCCGCGCTCAACACCATCCCGGACCATGTCCGAAGCGCTGCTCCCCACGCTGCGTGCGTGGAAGGACATCATTGATAGTGGTGATGTGGTGGATGACCCCTCGCCGGGCTGGTACACTACGCACCATCCCCACCCCATCAGAAGCCGCAAGCGTACGCCATCCACCCATCGCCGATGTTAGCCAGTTTTGGGGAGTGTCACCGTTATGCGAAATCTCGCCCCTACCGACGAAGTGGGGAGGAGACGGGGGTGGGGTGGCGCAACAAGAAAAACCGGCAAGAAAAATAAAATGCACTGTCACCGTAACTCCTGTGATGGTGTTTTTCAACCGCGACGCCCGCAGTGAAAATGCCTTTGCCACGAAGATTGCGCCGTTGGTGGCTGGGGTGATCATGCTTGGCCTGTTTGGCTATATCTTCTTCAACTACGGTGGATTGACCGGCACATCTGGCGCACTCGGCTACATTCTGCCAGGTCTGGTCTTGCTGGCTGCCGTCGTCGGCTATGGGCTGCCAGTTGGATTGAAATCCAGCAACCCCACCAAATTCGTCCGCATGGGTGAAAACAAGAACTGACGATTTACAGGTTGCAATCGCATTGCAGGGGCGGCTCAAATGCCGCCCTTGTGTTGACAGGGCTGCATGATTTCAAACCACTGAAAAAATCGCTATTGTGTTCCCCACCTCCGGTTTGTCGCGACGGAGGTGGGGATGCGGTCAAGCCAAAGCGCCATTGGCAAGGTATCACATTAAACTGATTGCCTGTGACTTGGATTTTGGCGGGTGCGGGCGTAGACAGGCCGTGAAACAGGAGAAATAAATGTTCAGCCGTCGCGCCTTCCTCACAACCACACTGGCTGCCAGTTCGTTGGCCCTCACATCACGCATGGCTTTTGCAGCAGACTGGGCCGCGGTGGAGAGTGCTGCAAAAGGCCAGACGGTCTACTTCAACGCCTGGGCCGGCGCCGACACCATCAATGCCTATATTGCATGGGCGGGTGCTGAAGTTGAAAAGCGCTATGGCGTGAAAGTTGAACACGTCAAAATCACCGACACAGGCGAAGTGGTCAAACGGGTGCGCGATGAAGTGGCAGCGGGCAAGCTGGATGGTTCGGTTGATCTCGTGTGGATCAACGGTGAAAATTTCAGGGCGATGAAGCAGGAGAAGTTGTTGTTCGGCCCCTTTGCCGAATCCCTGCCGAATTTCGCTTTGGTGGATGTCAAAGGCAAACCCACGACGCGACAGGATTTCTCGGAAAGCGTTGATGGCCTTGAAAGCCCGTGGGGCATGGCCCAATTCACGTTTTTTGCCGATGGTGCCAAGGTTGCAAAACCGCCGCGCTCCATGGTGGAACTTGCTGCCTTTGCCAAAGCCAATCCGGGACGCGTCACCTATCCGGCACCGCCGGATTTTTATGGCACCACATTTCTAAAGCAGGCCCTGTTTGAGCAAACACCTGACAAGTCAAAACTTTATGAGGCGGCTGACGATGGTACGGCTGGCATGCTGACGACGGATCTTTTCGCCAGCTTCCTTGATGACTTTCACAAGAGCCTGTGGCGCGACGGCAAACAGTTTCCCAAGACGCAAGCTGAGGTGACACAAATGGTGGCTGACGGCGAGTTGTTGATCGGCCTGACTTTCAACCCGAATGAGCCCGCCAATCTGGTGGCGGCCGGAACCTTGCCTTCCAGCACCATTGCCTGGCAGCATGAAAAGGGAACCATCGGCAACACGCATTTCGTGGCGATCCCGGTGAATGCCAAGGCCCAGGCAGGTGCACAGGTATTTGCCAACTTCCTGTTGTCGCCAGCGGCACAGGCCAAGAAAAATGACCTCAAGACCTGGGGTGATCCCACGGTGCTTGCGGTTTCCAAACTCTCCGGCGATGATGCCAAGATGTTTATGGCCGATGCTGTGCCAGGCTCAGTTTCACTTCCCGGCCCTGCCGTGCTGGAGCCCCATGCTTCATGGGTGGGAGCGCTGGAAAAGGCCTGGCTGGAAAGATATGGCAGAGGTTAAAACTTTTTCTCCCGGCGGGACAAAAACTTCGCGTTTTGTCCCGGCATTGGGGGCAATACCCGTCGTCATTCTATTTGTTGTGCCGCTCGCCCTCAGTCTGCTTTTCGTCCTGCCGAGCCTTGTTGATGTCACTGGTTTTGTCAGCTTGTTCGAACATCCACAATTCTGGGGCAGTTTGCGCCTGACGCTTTTTACTGGTGTGACCAGCACTGTATTGGCCTTGGTTTTAGCGATTGTGATTGTGGCCCAAGGAACCTCATCCGCCCCGTTGGGGCACCTTCTCCACGAAGGCGTGGAGAAGGGACAAAACCCAACATATCGTCCCTTCTCCACGCCTTCGTGGAGTAGGTGGCCCCAAATTATACATGGGGCGCCGGATGAGGTCCCTTCGACGCCCCAGGCTGGAACCATGCTTGCCCTGCCCCACCTCGCCTTTGCCATTGGCCTGGGCTTCTTGATTGCGCCAACGGGCTTGCTGGCGCGGCTGATTGCCAACCTGTTCACGGGCTGGACGGAGCCTCCGCAATGGCAGACGGTGCAAGATGCGAATGGCATTGGCCTCATCATCGCCTTGGTACTGAAAGAAACGCCATTCATTGTCTGGGCAGTGGCCAGCGTCTTGAATCGCGAGGATGTAAAGCGGGCTTTTGAAGGTCAACGAATGGTGGCGCGGAGCCTCGGCCATGGTGAGCGGGCCATCTGGCTGAAGGTGTTGCTGCCGCAGGTCATGCCGCGCATCATCTGGCCACTCGTCGCGGTTTTCAGTTATGGCATGACAGTGGTGGATATGGCACTGGTGATCGGCCCAGCACAACCGCCAACCCTTGCCAACCTGATCTGGACCGATTTGAACGATGGGGAAGTGCTGGCCAATGGGCGCGGTGCGGCAGGAGTTCTGGTATTGACCGGGATTATCGCCGCCCTGTTGGGTGTCGCAGTTGCCCTGGTGAAAGGGGCGCAACCCCTGCTGCACAATTTTTACAGTTCACCAGCCCACAATGAACTGAAACTTGCGCCTTCACGTCCCCTCTGGAAAATCATCAAACTGATTTATCTCCTTGTGGTGTTCGTGCTGGTCCTGCAATCGTTCTCCGGTCTCTGGCCGTTTCCGCAACTGATTGCCGAGCAACTTTCCCTGAAATCCTGGTTGCGCCTGCTGCAAGATGGCAAGCCGTTGTTCACCAGTTTGCTGCTGGCCCTGGCAACCACAGCCACGGCCTTGCTGGCTTGCCTGATGTGGCTGGAAAACTCGTCGGTGAAGCAAGATCGCATCGTGCTGCTGGCGTGTGGTTTGAGCCTCTGCCTGCCACCCCTGTTGATCGCCGTGGGGCAATACCGACTGTTCCTGCAACTGGGATTGACGGGTACCGCAACGGGATTGTTCCTTGCCCATGTGTTGCCGGTCACCGCCTATGTTTTCATCATGCTGCAAGGCCCTTACCGGGCTTTTGATCCGCGCTGGCGTTCGGTGAGCGATGGCGTTGCAGCTTCGTCATGGCGTTTCTATTTCCGCATCAAACTACCGCTCCTCAAAGCTCCTCTACTGGGTGCTGCCGCTGTTGGCTTTGCGGTTTCCATGGCCCAGTTTGTCACGGCTCAGCTTGCTGCGGCCGGGCGTTTTTCGACTTTGCCGATGGAAGCTGTGACTTTGGCCAGTGGCAGCAACCGCCCGCTGTTTGCCACCTACGCCCTTGCCTTGATGCTGTTGCCGCTGCTGGTGTTCTTGCTCGCCAGCATTTTCAGCCGCAGCCGCTGGAGTGTTGCGTGATGCTTGTACTTCGCGGTGTATCGCTCTCCCTCAACCCGTCATTCCCGCGAAGGCGGGAATCCAGACTATCAACAGGCTCCCCCGTGGAAAGTCTGGATTCCCGCCTTCGCGGGAATGACGGCATGAAGTTGTTACTCAAGTACTTTTCACTTGAAATTGCAGCTGGTGAAATCGTTACCCTCATGGGACCGAGTGGTTCAGGCAAATCGTCGCTCCTGTCTTTCATCGGTGGTAGTCTTGATCCGCGTTTTCATGCAACTGGTGACATCATCTTGAATGGTGCCAGCCTCAACGATGTTCCTCCAAACTGCCGCCGTGTGGGCCGCCTGTTTCAGGATGATCTTTTGTTTCCCCACATGACTGTGGGTGAAAACTTGCTGTTTGCCGTTCCGCGCCTGCCACAGCCTGAACGCCTTGCCATGATGCGCACAGCTTTAAAACGCGCAGAACTTGACGGCTTTGAGGATCGCCCGCCCCATACACTTTCCGGCGGACAGCGGGCGCGGGTGGCGTTGATGCGCACGTTGACGGCAAAACCAGAGGCGATATTGCTGGATGAGCCTTTCAACAAGCTTGATGCAAAACTGCGGGGATCGGTTCGTGATTATACCTTTGCCCATATCGCCGAGCGCCGGATTCCCGCCCTGATGGTGACCCATGACCGCGCCGACGCTCCAAGAGCCGGGCGGGTGTTGGCGATTTCAGATGATGGCGAGGTTGGGGATGTTTGACCGCCAGATGCTTGCCATCACCAAACCACTTGTCGACCGTATTGCGCGGCAATTGAACGGCATTGGCATCACAGCCAATCAGGTGTCATTCGCCGGATTTGCATTCGGCATGGTTTCTGCCGCGCTGATTGCCCATGGCGACATCATGGCAGCGATTGTTCCGCTGTTGCTCAATCGCCTGCTGGACGGCCTTGACGGTGCGGTTGCAAGGTTTTCAACCCCCACGGACCGTGGCGCGTTTCTCGATATCACGCTGGATTTCCTGTTCTATGCTGGTGTTCCCCTGGCCTTTGCCTTCTGCGATCCCGAGCGTAATGCCCTGGCCGCCGCCGTGTTGTTGGCAAGTTTCATCGGCACAGGTGTGAGTTTTCTGGCCTATGCCATCATGGCGGAAAAGCGCGGCGAAAAATCCACCGAATACCCGTCCAAGTCGTTTTACTATCTAGGTGGGTTGACAGAAGGTTTTGAAACCGTGCTGTGCTTCGTTCTGATGTGCTTGTGGCCGCAACACTTCGCCGTTTTGGCCTATGTTTATGCCGCCATGTGTTGTGTGACGACACTCACCCGGTTGGTGGCGGGCTGGCAGCAGTTCGGACGCCCAAGTCCTTAACAGGAATTAACAAAAAATATTTCCACTGCCCAAAATAATTCTTGAAATCGACACACGAATCCATCATATGCGCGGCACCAGAAGTCGCACGTGCCTTTAAGGTCTCCCCAAAGCAACGACGGTGTAAGGTTTTTTGGTTTCCCCGGCCCCTCCAAAGGGACGGTGTTTCTGAGAGGCAACACTCTCTTGCGCCCCATGTGCGGTTGGTTCCAATCCAATCAATCCAAGGCGAAACGTC
>JANONM010000167.1:0-3400 GCA_031420855.1 Hyphomicrobiales bacterium | reverse complement strand
CGAGCATTGGCCAGTTCGACCGCTACGCCACACCCGAAAGCCTGGCTGATGAGGCGCGGGTGCTCGGCATCAACCCGCACTTCCTGACCACATTCCGCGACGCCACCAAGACCATGATTGAGATGGCCTGCATTTCAAACTATACCGGTCTCGTCGCCGATATCCGTGGCATGCACGGACCAGTCGCTGGCGTTAACGACATCGCCCGTCTGTTCCGGCCAAAATCTGAAGGTGGCCTGCTCAACAAGCGCGGAGTCGTGGACTATGCCCGTCCCATAAAGAAGCCAAACGGCGAAATTGATTTTGACCTTTCGGTAACGCCCGGTGTCTTTCTCTGTGTGTATACGGATCATGAGCAGATCCGTCAGGACCTGAAATATCTCGATGTCACCGGGTCGGACGGCTACTACACCATGTATACGCCCTACCATCTGGTCACCAACGAGATTCCGCTGTCGATTGTCAACGCGGTTGAATTTCGGCACCCGACGATCGTGCCGAAGCTCGGCATTGTGACGGAGGTGTTTGGTGCCGCCAAGCGTAAGCTCAAGATCGGCGAAATCTGCGACGGTGGCGGCGGATCAACGGTTTATGCGTTGAATGACGACTATGAAGTTGCCCGCGCGGAGAACGCTGTGCCGCTTGGCCTGTTGCCCGGAGCGAAGCTTCAGCGCGACATCGACGTTGATACGGTCGTCACTTACGATATGGTCGAGCTGAAAACCGACACTGTCCTCTACCAATTGCGCAAGTTGCAGGAAGCGGGATTTGGGAGCGGTGCACAAATTGCGTTAGCCAAACGGTAACCTCAACCTGACCGTATTTTAAGCTGCAACAACGTCGAAGCCGGCGCGTGGAAAGTGAATGTTGACCTGTCCTACACGGGGATGTTCTGAGCGAATGACCAATTCCCTTGCATCGGCAGCGACCAGCGTTCCGCGAACAGGATCACGCCCCGTATCATCCGCTGTGACAATCACAACTTGGCCCGGTTTGAGGCCAGAAGGATCACCATCGGTTGGCAATTCGGATACGGCGGGATCAGCCGCGTGTGCGACCAGGAGCGCATCACTGGCAGTCATCTCTACAGGGCGGCCGTGGCCGATTGCAGATACGCGGTCCGTCCAATCGCGCAAGGGATTGAACGGCAGCCTGGCCAAGGCTTCGGCTCCACCTTGTTCCTTGAGCACCCAGAAGTAGGAGTAGGCGGCACGGTCCGCAGCACTTGGCGCGTTCCCGAGGAGAAAGGGCCGCCCGTCCGAAAGCATTGCGGCAAGCCAGCTGAGATGTGCAGCACCTTGCTGAAGGTGGCGGTGGAGATGTGGTGCAACGTCCTCCTTCAACAAAGGGAAGCCAAAGGCCTTGCGCTCGACCGCAAAGTCGACCGGGATTTTCTCCCCCATGGTGTCGGCGATCACGCCGAGTACCGGCCACCAGATTGCCTTGTCAGCCCACCAGGCAAGTGCGGTAACCAAGCCCTCGTTGCCACCCGGATAAAGACTGGGCTCGGGGTATAGAGCCTCGATCTTGCGCAAAATCAGCAGTGTATCGCAATAGATATCGGCACCTATCTGCATAATTGGTGTGCGCCGATAGCCCCCGGTCAGCGGCAACAGGTCGGGCTTCGGCATCATGCGAGGTATCATAACGGAGCGCCACGCGAGACGCTTGAACCCAAAGGCAAGTCGCACGCGCTCGGAAAAAACTGAAGTCGGATAGTGGTGCAAGATGATATCGGCCATTGTCGTTCTCCGGACGATGTCCGGCCTTTCCTTTATCTTGCCGTCAAAAGAACGTTCTGGCACCCAGCATAGCGTTTCACAAAGCGTGTAACGGGAACCGCTCTTTGGGCGTTCCGATAAATACTACGCCACATTTGCAGTTTTGCACAAGTTTCAATGGCAAATCAAAAAGCAGGCTTTCGCTGCGTGACCATATCGAGCGGCAGTTTGGTTTTGAGCAAATCATGGCCCAGGAATTTCCGCATCTCGAAATCCTGCCGGTGCGTGAGTCACGCGATGATGTGGAAAGGACGGAAAGTCTGACGGCCCAGCTGTTGCTTGAACACGAGGATTTAGTTGGAATTTACAACGTCGGCGGTGGAACGCATGGCATCGTGGCGGGACTTGATGCTTCGGGCCGGGCCAAGGATATCGTTTTCATCGCCCACGAAATCACCGAAGGCTCAAGACGGGCCCTGATCTGCGGCAGCATAGACGCCATCATCAACCAGGATGCCGGCCACGAAGTGCGCAGCGCCGTTCGCGTGCTGATCGCCAAGGCCGACAATGTGTCATTTGTCGAGGCGCAGGAGAGGATCAGGATTGATATTTTCATGCGGGACAATTTGCCGTGAAGTGACGCAATATGGCAATGGGTGTGTCGCCGTAATTCCGAAGGGCGGATGCAGGACTGCGAACGTTAACATTGCCGAGTTTAATTCGAATTGACTTGCCATACTTTGTCTGTACAATGACAGCATGGCAACACTGCTTTGGAACGAAGGAAAAAATGCGCTATTGAAGGCGCATCCAGACCGTGCGGTAGGATTTGAAGACATCGTGTCGGCCATTGAAAGCGGTGGCTTGCTGGACGATATCGAGCACTTGAATGACAGCAGATATCCTCACCAACGCCAATATATCGTGCTGTTTAACAACTACGTTTATTGCGTTCCCTATGTGGTCGATGGCGACACCATATTTTTGAAAACCATTTTTCCCAGCCGGAAGTTGACGCGTAAATACTTGAGTGGAGTGCAGAATGACTAAAGAACCAAAAGTTGGCGCATATCTCGACGATGAAGAAAAGCAGATCATTGAAGCTTTGGAAGCTGACGATGCAATTTTCGTCAGCCTGTTGACGCCGAAGCGCAAAAAAGAAATTGAGGCCATGGCTCGCGCAGCGATGAATCCAGTGCGCGAGAAAATCACCCTGCGCATCGCCCGACAAGATTTACTGCGACTGAAAGCCATGGCCATGAGCGAGGGCATGCCCTATCAAACATTGATTGGGTCGATTTTGCATAAGGCAGTGTCTTGAGTGTGTCTGGGTTTTTGATGAGGTGTAAAACGTACTGTCATCGAAAACCGAAGGCTCAAGACGCGCCCTGATCTGCGGCAGCATCGACGCCATCATCAACCAGGACGCCGGCCATGAAGTGCGAAGTGCGGTGCGTGTGTTGATCGCCAAGGCGGATAACGGGCCATTTGTCGAGGCGCAGGAGCGGATCAGGATTGATATATTCATGCGGGACAATTTGCCGTGAAGGGGCCTTGATGGAGTTAAATGGAGTGGCACCGTAAGCACCGTAAGCGGGTGTCACCGTAAGCGTGTCTCACTTATGGGGTGCAGTCCAACATTGACACCGTAACTCTTCCGTGATCAATTCCAAAAAGTG
>JANONM010000166.1:0-13703 GCA_031420855.1 Hyphomicrobiales bacterium | reverse complement strand
AGTCAATCATTGGCCGCTGTCAGTGACAATCCTGTGATATTTCCGCCGGGTCAGCAGATCGGCAAAGACCAGGTTGTCAGCACTGGTGGTTATCACAACATGCAGGCCGCCGCCGCACTGGACGGATTGGTCTGCGCTTATGCCAACCTCGCCGTTCTCGCAGGCCGCATTGCCTCGAAACTGCAGGATGCCAATGTGTCATTGTTGCCGCAGTTCCTCGGCTACGAAGACGGCATGAGTTATCTCGGATGCCTGCCCATGGCCATTGTCGGCTATGAAGAGGAAATGCGCATGCTCGCGGCCCCAACACTTTTGCCGGGATCAGAGGCCGGGGCTTTCGGACAGGATGATGTGGCGTCGCCGGTGTTTCTGGCTTGGCAGAAGCACGATCGCGCAAGCGTGCTGCTGGAACAGTGTCTGGCTACGCTTGCACCCATCGCGCTGCGTGCGCTGAAAGTGGCGGCGCGCCCAGTTCCCGTGAAGTTGAAAGCATTGGCAGAAGACATTCAAACCTGTTTTCCAGACGACGCGACGGACCGCGCCATGGGCTTTGATATAGCGCAACTTGCGCAAAGGTTTCGTACCCGCATTCATAAAATTTGAGCGGACGTGGACGGCGAGGCATCAGGCGTTGGTGCGCACCGCCCGGTTAACCCCGCTCACCACCGCTTTCAAACTCGCCACCACGATGTTCTTGTCGATGCCCACACCGAAAATCGTGCCGCCGTCGGGCAGGCGCAGTTCCATGTAAGTTACGGCGCTCGAGTTACGGTGACACTCCACTTTTCTATACGTCTTGCGGAGTATGGAGTATGGAGTATGGAGTAAAAGAGACGTTCATTTTTTTGACAAACTCGACATGCTGAAACACCCCCTCCCCCTTCCGCCTTCGCAAGTGCTTCGGCGGACCCAGTCGGGTACTCCCCCGGCCCATGAGGGCCGAGGAAGAAAGCTGTGCTGCTTGCCTACGGCGCCGCTACAAACCCGCATTGCTTTTGTTCCATCTCGATCTGCTTGGTGATGCGGATGGCGTTTTCGGCGTAGGCTTCTGTCACTGATCCCTTGTTGACGGTTTTGCCATTCAATGGGCTCACGGCCTCGCACAGGTGGAAGACGCGCGGCTCAGAAGACCTCTTGGCCCCGGCTTCCGGCGCGATCCAGTAAACCACATCAAGCCCATTCGGGTTTGCCGTGCTTTTTGTGGCATCGGTAACAGCGGTGGTATCCTTTGCGATGTCCTGCGCCTGAGCTGCCACTTGCGGCGAACACGCGGTGGTGGGTTGGCCGGATTTGATCTGGGTGGCGCAAGCATTCATGTCCTCCGTGTACTGCTCAACGGAGGGTGGATTCAAATTCACACCCATCAGTGTTGCAACCAAGGCGAGGGCAGCACCGATTCCGCCCGCGATCTGCTTGTTCTTGGGGTCCATGTCCTTGTCCATGAAAATCAGGATAATCAACGGCAGGAAGGCAATCAGTCCGATGATTGCGCCAAGCTGGTTCTGGACGAAGTAGCCGAACGCGTCAGCCTTGCTGGCGGGATTATGGCGGTTGGCGGCCTTCCACATCAGGGTGCCGGCAATCGCAAACACGGCAATGCCTACAAGCAGGCCAATCAGCAGCGGAAGATTGCCGTTGGCAGCTGTGCCTGCATCGAACTTGCCCTGCTTCAGCAAATAAATGCCCGCGATCTCGCCGCCAATGGCGACGGCCCAGGACAGTAACGCGAAAATCCGAAGTCGTTTCGAAGCTCCCTTCTGGTCTTGCGACGCGGCCCAGGCTTTTGTGATATCCGGCTTGTTGTCAGACATAATTCCATTCCTCAATTCAAAAAATTTGAAACCTGCGCGGCGAAGCCCCACACGCTTCCACAGCGCCGTTTATCACTGCTGCTGGCTCTGCACAATGTCATGTGTGGGCCGCCATCCCTGTTGAGTTTCTCCACTTGCATGCTAACCTCTCTCCATGCGCCTGATAGTCCCACTCCTGACCGCCGTGTTCTTGCTCGCGACACCCCACACCGCTTCCGCAGAACCCGTTACCCATGAATTCGGCGACCTTACCCTCAAGCTGGATAGCAAGAAATGGCGGGTAATTGCCGATGGCCTGGACCGCTGGATGGTGGAGCCAATTGATCAGAAGGACGTCCCTCCCAAAGTTGTGCGTAGGATCAAGACATTTTCCATTGCCAGTTGCAGCGAATTGGCCAAGGCTGAGCTGGCATCACGGATTTATCGGGGGCTTAAAGAAAAAACTGTAATTGTGGCGGGCAAATCGGCTACCAAGATTGTGGCCCAGTCGGGGTGCCGCAGCCTGGCGCCCCGTGGCCAATCGCTTTGCATTCCCTATCGTGGCTATGCCTATATTGTTACGCAATCCTTTGATCGCTGCGGCTTCCCCGGGTTCGCATTTGATGATATTGAACTGTTCGACGAATTCGTCAGCAAGATCAAACTTTCAAAACGGCTCAAGCGGAAACCTTGAAGTTTTCGCAATGCACGCCTTCAGATTGTCGCTGTGTCCAAGGGAAGCCACCTGATGCCGAGGCCCACACCCAAGCCCACCACCATTGCCGCCTATAATGCTGCCCAACTCCCCACCTATGCTGCGATCTGCGATCATCTCGCCGCAGCACTCTCGCACAGCTTGCCGCAGGCCACTTCCAAAATCTGGCACGGTGGCCCCGTGTGGTTCATCGATGACAATCCAGTTGTTGGTTATTGGGTGCGAAAACCCGGTGTGCAGTTGTTGTTCTGGAGCGGGCAATCTTTTGACGAGCCTCAGCTGAAATCTGAAGGCAAGTTCAAGGCGGCGCAGATATATTTCACCACTCCGGCACAAATCAACGATGTCGAACTTCAACGCTGGCTTGCAAAAGCCGGACAAATCCAATGGGACTACAAGAACATCGTGAAACGCCAGGGCGTGCTGGAAAAAATCGGAAACTGGTAACCTGGCCGCCGTCCCAACAATTCCGCCCAACCATCCCCAAAATTTAACACCTTGTTAACATACCCGGCACACACTACCCTTGAATGGGTCCCCCACAGCACCCACATTTAGGGTGTACGGCGACTCATTGGTTGGTTTAACTGATATGGAGTAGTTCATGACGAGGTCCACGCGACAACATCCTTTCACCCCAAACTCAACCCACATTTCTGAAAAGAGCGACAAGGTTCTCGCCCATCAGCGTGAACGAAAATGGATCCACGATCACTTGAACCCGGTGGCGGCCACCGTTGAAGACTACGACATTGTGACCTTCCACAATCATCCCAAAGGTGGTCGCGATACTTTCGCCAAGGCTGGCAGGTCCCTCCACGCCGAAGATGTCGGCGCTTTCCGCAAATAGAAAAAGCCCCGGATGCCAATCAGCGTCCGGGGTTTTTTCGCTGAAACGCGATATTACTTTTTCTTTGCAGCTTTGGCTTGGTCAACCTTGGCGCGAGGTGCCTTGTCGGCAACCAATTCCTTGGCCGTTGGTGCAAGTTGAACACGCTCAAGCGCCGATTGCCAATGAATGTCGTGACGGCCATTCGGACGGCCCTCTTCTTCCCAGATTTGATGCGCAACAGCGCGAACGACATCTTCGTTGTAGGTGGTCAATGTAAGCATTTGAAATCCCCATCATGAGTTGATGGACCAGCCCCCTAACACAGAATCATGCACCGCACAAATAAATTGTGCAGCGCAGCATAATTAATCGAAACGCTGAACTATTTCTTGATCTTGAGGGCAATGAACCGGGTTTCGCCGACTTTGCCAGCCTTTGCCGTCAGCATCAGCACAGAATTTTTGCCAGCCTTCTCAGCTGCTTCAACAGCTGCCGTCACATCGCTGGCTCCCACCACGGGTTTGCCACCTGCTTCAAGAATCAGGTCGCCTGACTCCAGGTTCTTTTCAAAAGCCGCGCCTTCCTTGGCCACTTCCGTGATCAGAACACCTTGCAATTTTTCGTCGATCTTGTACTTGCCGCGCAATTCATCGGTAAGCGTGCTGACGGTCATGCCAAGCACAGTGGCAGTCGCAGGGGCAACACCGGGAGCTTTCTTGTCGAGCGCCGTGGCCAGTTTTTCGCCATCCTCAAGCCGCCCGATTGTCACGTTGAACACCACTTCCGTGCCCTTGCGTAACGCCTTGACGATGACTGTGGCGCCAATTTCGGTGGCGGCGACGGCACGCGGCAATTCACGCATGTCACGAATGGCTTTGCCGTTGAATTCAGTGATCACATCACCAGCCTGAATGCCTGCCGCCTTGCCGGGGCTGCCTTCGGTGACATCGGCGACCAGTGCTCCCTTGGTTTTGCTGATACCCATGTTCTCGGCAATGTCATCCGACATGGCTTGCACTTTCACACCCAGCCAGCCGCGCCGCGTCTCGCCATATTTTTCCAACTGGAAAATCACGTTCTTCGCCGTATTGGCCGGAACAGAAAACCCGATGCCCACAGAGCCGCCGGTTTGCGAGGCAAAGATTGCGGTGTTGATGCCTACCACTTCGCCGGCAAGGTTGAACAGCGGTCCACCCGAATTGCCCTTGTTAATGGCCGCATCGGTTTGGATAAAATCATCATAGGGTCCTGCATTGATATCCCGGTTGCGGGCCGAAACAATACCAAGCGAAACCGAACCACCCAGCCCAAACGGATTGCCAATCGCCATCACCCATTCGCCCACCCGCAACTTGTCGCTGTCACCGAAGCTGACAAATGGCAGGGGCTTGTCAGGCTTGACGCGCAGCACAGCCAGATCAGTCTTCGGGTCACGCCCCACCAACTCAGCTTTCAGCAACGTGCCGTCCTGCATATGAACTTGAATTTTGTCGGCCCCTTCAACCACGTGGTTGTTGGTGACAATCAGGCCCGTGGCATCAACGATGAAACCGGAACCCACCGAATTGACGGTTCGCCCGTCGGGCAGGCCGGGACCGCCATCGCCCTGCTTCTTTTTGAAGAAGTCGTCAAAGAAATCCTTGAAGGGTGAATCTTCCGGGAGTTGCGGCAATTCCGGGATGGGGCTTTCACTGCCGGGCGCCCTTGCCTCCACCGAAATTTCGACGACAGCTGGCAAAAGCTTTTCGGCGATGTCGGCAACGCTGGGCAACTGTTGTTGGACTTGAGCCTGGGATTGGGCTTGGGCCAGCGCTGGCGCATAGGCCACACCGGCAGGATTGGCCAAAAGCATCGCTGTGAGGGCTGTTGCCCCCAAGAACCACGTTGTCACCTGCTGGCGTATCATCGCACTTTCTCTCCCAAAAACTTGCATCAGAATATCGTCGATCCCAGCGCCAGCCAAACCACAAAAACACCTGCCGCAAGGCCAATCGTGCCCATCATGCGCAATTGCTCAATCGGGGTTTCCTGAAGCCTTGCCATCAGCATTTTCATCTGGCCGGGAACCAAGGCATAAGTGAGGCCCTCAAACACCAGCACCAGGCCAACAGCCGTGAGTAGTGTCGCGATCATTGCGGTGTGGTGGGAACCTGGGTCTTGTCTTTTTGGCTGCCAAAATACTTGAAGAATTCAGAGTTCGGATCAAGCACCAAGGTTGTGCCCTCGGTCCCAAGACTTTTCGCATAGGCCTGCATGGACCTGTAAAAAGCAAAGAATTCCGGATCCTTCTGATAGGCGTCGGCATAGACCTTGTTGCGGTCAGCATCGCCTTCGCCGCGAATGATCTGCGCCTGACGTTGGGCTTCGACAATCTTGACTGTGTAGGTTCGATTGGTCTCAGCTTCCATGCGGGTCTTGGTGGCGTTGCCTTTGCTTCGAATATCTGCGGCAAGCGCATTGCGTTCGGATTCCATGCGCTTGTAGGTTTGCTCAAGAACATTTTCGCTCAAGTCCGTGCGGCGTACGCGAACATCTACGATTTCAATGCCAAGAGAATCGGCTTCCGGTCGCAACTGGTCACGGATCTCGCGCATCATGACAGCCCGATCCGACGTCAATGCCGCATCAAAGGAACGCCGACCATAAGTCTGGCGAAGGGCTGCATCAAGCCGTGCCGCTACCCGCAGCTCAGCTTGCACCAGGTCAGCGCCCAAGGTTTCGCGGAACAGCCGTGCGTCCTTGATCCGGGCCAAAGTCACGGCGTCAACAATGTAAACCTGGCTGGCAATATCCTGCACCTGCCGATCATTGTTTTCCCAAACCAGAATGCGGTCATCAATCATCGTCACCGTGTCGGCAATCGGCAACTTGAAATACAGGCCTGGTTTTTCAACAATCCGGTTGATTTGTCCCAGGCGCTGGACAATGGCTTTCTGTTTTTCATTGACGATGAAATAGGATAAGTACCCGACGACCAGAAGGACGCCGACAATGAGGCCAAGGGCATTGCGTAAAATTGACATGTTAGGCCTCAGTTTCCGCTTGTAGCGTCATTGTTGACGGCTGGGTTGACGATCGGCTTGTTGACAATTTGCGGCAGTGGCAAATAAGGCACAACACCTGACCCCTGCTTGCCTTGCTCAATCACCACCTTGTTGGTTTTCGCCAAAATCTGTTCCATCGTTTCAAGGAACATCCGCTGCCGCGTCACTTCCTTGGCATCCTTGTATTGTCCGTAAACCGAATTGAATCGCGCCGCATCGCCTTGGGCTTCGGCAACCACACTGGCCTTGTAGGCGTTGGCATCTTCAATCAGCTTGGCGGCTTCGCCTTCGACCTTTTGAACTTGCTGGTTCCGGTAAAGTTCGGCTTCGTTGATCAGCTGCTGCTGGTTCTGTCCGGCCCGCACCACTTCGGCAAAAGCATTGGCAACTTCCGTTGGCGGCTGCACATCACCAAGGTTGACGGCCGTAATCGTGATGCCCGCGCTATAGTCGTTGAGCAGCTTCTGGGTGATATCCTGAACTTGCGCAGCAACCGTATCCTTGCCGGTTGTCAGGATAACCTGGGCGCGGGTTTGGCCCGCCACTTCCCGCATGGCACTTTGGGAAATCGCCCGGATGGTTCTCTCAGGGTCAGCAATATTGTAGAGATAATCTTTCGCGTTGTTGATGCGCCAGAACAGCGAATAGGGAACATTGATGATGTTCTTGTCAGCCGTGAGCATGGCCGACTCATTACCTTCATTGCCAATATTGATTTGACGAACCGCACCAACCTTTGGTTTGTCCATCGTCTCTATGGGCCACAAGGCAAAATGCAACCCGGGTTCAGCCGTTCGGGAATATTCACCAAACCGCATCACCACGCCGCGCTCGTCGGGCTGGACTTGATAAACTGAACGATAAACCACGAAAGCGGCGAACAGTGCCAAGGGCAGCAACCAACTGCCCTTGCCGGAACCACCGGGAATGGCTTGCTTCAGGCTGTCCTTGCCGCGCTTGAAAAGTTCATCGAGGTCAGGTGGCAAGTTATTGCCAGGTCCACGACCGCCACCACCACCCCAAGGGTTGCCGGGCCGCTTTGGCCCATTGCTGCCGCCGTTGCCCCAAGGACTCTGGCCGCCTTCCTGTCCGCCTTTTTGGCTCCAGGGGCCCTTGCCAGCATCATCGTCATCCTTGTTCCACGGCATCGCTGTTCCTCACGTCTCGGGACTGATATGCTTGGGATATAGGGAGTGGACTGGCAAAAGTCCAATGGGCAACGGCAGAAGCCCAATTAAATTTCTGGTCGCTCCAAAACGCGCAACACAAAGCCGCTGTCATCGCCCACGGTACCTGCATGAACTTCACGCGACACCTCCCGCCAGGGCGGCATATCCAGCACCGGGGCTAAGGTATCACCTTCAACAACCAAATCAATTTCCGTCAGATAAATCCGCCGCGCCTGAGGCAGAAACGCCGCAAAAATCAGCCCGCCACCAATGACGCAAATTTCCGGCACATCACCCGCAATTGCCAGTGCTCCAGCTACGTTTCGCGCAACCAAGGCACCCTCCCCTGCAAAATCTGGCTGGCGCGTGATGACAATGTTTACACGACCCGGCAGCGGTTGGCGCGGCAGACTGTCCCAGGTCTTCCGCCCCATGATGATGGGCTTGCCCAATGTCACCTGTTTAAATCGTTTGAGATCCGACGGCAGGTGCCACGGCAATTTGCCTTTGCTGCCAATGATACCATTGCGCGACTGCGCATAAACCAGCGATATGATTGTCACGGGGCAGCAACCCCGCCGAAAATCGAAAGCGTGGTCAAGGCATTCCACACGCAGTGACAAACGATCGTCACCCAAAGACTGCCAAAGCGCAGCAACAACACCCCCAGCACAATTCCCATCATGAAAATGATGCCGACAAACAGCCAGGGTGCTGTGGCCCCGTGGATGAGGGCCCAGATTGCCGAGGTGATCAACACTGCCCCGCTCTTGCCAAACCACGAATTGACAAGTGCAGAAAAAATCGCGCCCCGGAATATCAGTTCTTCCGCCAAGGGTACAAAAACCGTGATCCCCGGAACCGCCAGTGCAAACAGCAGCGGTTCATCGGACAAATCTGCCAGGACTTTTTCCATCACCCCAGCCATGGACGACGCATCGTCCAAGCCACCCGCAGTTGGCGCATAGTCATTCGGATCAATGCCCAAAATTGCAAATGTCAAAAAGTAAATGCCATAGACCACGAGGACAAAACCGATGATCACCAACAGCCATCCCAAAATCCCCAGGGCTGGCAGGTGAAGCGCAAGTCCGCGCTGCTGCGTGGGATTCCACCACAATGAGGCGCGCCAGCATATCCAGGCACCGATCAGCGATGCAGGCATGAGACCGATGACGGCGGCTTTGGTGAACACCGCGAGACCCGCAGTTTCTCCCGTTGCCAAGACCTGCCAATCGCCAAAAAACCCGGCAAAGGCGATATAGGCAAAAACCGCCTGCAAGATTGACAAGACAAGGAACAGGCCGATCATCAGCAGGAAAGCAGCAGTCAGAGATTGACCGCCCTTGGCCTCGTAAAGCCACTGCTGACGAGCCAACTTGAAATCGCTGCCAAGGTTCAAACCCATGTCAGACTGCTACCGGTGCCGCAATGGCAGCATCCGGCTCATAGCCTTCGATCTTGAAATCTTCATACTTGAAGTCTTCGATGGTCGTGACGTCGCGAAGTATTTTGAGTTGCGGCAAGACTTTGGGTTTTCGCGTCAATTGCAAGTCCGCCTGCTCCAGATGGTTGAGATAAAGATGCGCATCGCCCAACGTGTGCACAAAATCCCCCACGCCAAGCCCGCACACCCTGGCGACCATGTGGGTCAACAAGGCATAGGACGCGATGTTGAATGGGACGCCCAGAAAAATGTCGGCTGAACGCTGATAAAGTTGGCAAGACAGTTTCTGGTCGGCCACATAGAACTGGAAAAGACAATGACACGGCGGCAAGGCCATGCGGTCCACATCCGCCGGATTCCAAGCCGTCACCAAAAGCCTTCGCGAATCGGGAGATGATTTAATTCGCGCGATTACATCTGCTAGTTGATCAAGCGTCGATCCGTCGCGCTTTGGCCAGCTGCGCCACTGGGCGCCATAAACCGGACCCAGATTGCCATCCGCATCGGCCCATTCATCCCAGATCGTCACCTTGTTGTCGCGCAGGTATTTGACGTTGGTTTCACCCCGAATGAACCACAACAATTCGTGGATGATCGACCGGAGATGCAGTTTTTTGGTGGTGACCAGCGGAAAACCTGCCGCCAGGTCAAACCGCATCTGATGTCCAAACACCGACAAGGTTCCGGTACCGGTGCGATCCTGCTTGCGGATGCCACGCTGACGCACATGGGCCATGAGATCGAGATATTGTTGCATGAACAGCTCTTAGCAACCAGCAGGATGATTCACCAAACAAAAGCGGCAGAACCCACAGGGGCCCCGCCGCAGAATTATCCAAAGTTCAAAAAATCTAAGCCAGCTTGCCGAGCGTCCCGGTATTTTCGGCAAGCAGATAGTAAACTGTGGTGCGCATTTTTGTGCGATCAGCCTTCATGGCTTCATGAACTTTCTTGATGCCGGCGCGCGCCGCGTCTGCCTCAAGTCCCAGTTTTTTGGCCGCAAAACCGTTAACAACGCGCTTGATTTCAACGTCATCTGTCACGGCGACATACTGCGAATCTTCGCCGCGCAGGGCAATGCCACAAAATTTGATGATGGCAGCCAAAGCCGCATCATTTACTTTCGACGTATATTTCGAGATGTCTTCTTTGTAGTTCGTTTGGATCACCATATTATTTCCCCATGATAAGACGACGATAATTTTTCCGCACACCTTTTGGTTGCACCGCAAACGCTAGCACCTTGGAATTTGAATTAAAAGCGCAAATTAAGGCTGACAGCAGTTTTCCAGTGTACTGGTTCATCCCTTCAGGCCTGGGAAAAATCATCATTGCGATTTCACGGCAGAACCCCAATCTAACAGTTGCCCTCGCAAGGCTGGCTATGGTGATAGGCGGTCGGCTCAAAAAGCTTTCAGAAACCGGGGGCAGTATCCGGCGCCTCATTCAGGCGGTTTGTATCGCCTGAATTTGGGCATGGCCAATGCCAGCGCCTTGTCAACGAGGTCCGGGTCACTGGTGCGATCTTCAAGGCTTTCCCTGATCAATCGCTCCCTGTCCAAGCGAATTTTCCGGAGATTTTGTGTCAGCTTCTCGCAAGTCACAGGATCAGCCGGGATCATATATGAATCGCCGCCCTCGCCGTTCAGCGAGACTTCGATCATCAACTCAACCTGTTCGCGGCTGCTGGCCCTTGTCATTTCGATTTTGCCGGATTTGCGCGATTTGTACTTGAGGCCAAATTGCAAAAGATCATCGACAATTTCCAACTTGTCGGGCCAAGGAATGTATCGGCCCTGCACGTTGTCAAAACCTTCCTTGTCGGCAAGGTCTTCATAGCCGCGCAGCAGCAAGGGATTATGCTCGGCAACAAAGTCAAACACCGCTTGCGCCAACCCCTGCGGGGTTTGCTGTTCCTTGGCCTTGCTACGCCGCTTGTTGTCCTGGGCTTCTTCTTCCTTGCGACGTTCCTTTTCAAAGTATTCCTTCAGGTGCGCGTAGAGGCGCTCGCGAAGCTGCAATCGGGTTTGGCGGTCAGTGATGCCCAAGAGTTCAAGCACCAGATCATCGAGGTCTTGCCGGTCTTTTTCATCAAGTTCCGTCAAATCAGACAACTCGTTGAGCAACGCCTTCTTGCCCCGCGCCACCATAGATTTTTTGCGAAGTGTACGATCCGACAGAAAACCTTTTACCGCTCGGTTTCGCAATTTTTTTGCGGCCTGCAGCAAGCGCTTGCCAAGTTGGTCTGAGACTTGAGACCAATCCGGAACGGGCATCATGTCAACATCAACAATCTCTGTCTTGAGCGCTCCCTCCACACCAACTGGCCTGCCAAACACATATTTCGCAAGGACAACGACAGAAGAATTCAAAACCGCAAACGCCAGTTCTGCGTCGCGCTCTGTCTTGCTTTCAACAGTGTACAGATTACAATTTGCAAAGTGCAGTTCCGGATTGAACGGAGCACAATGCCGATACTGGTGCGACTTTGACCAAAACAGCGGCGCTTTCTTTGCCATAGTCAAATCAAACCAGCGCCGACCAGACTTGCTTTCCCGTGCAGCGCAAGTGGAGCCTTGGTGATATTTCTGCGCCTCACCCCATTTGATGTATTTCCCGGCAAAGCTGCCCTTCAGCTTCTCGTCGGACTTGACCATCAACATCCGGCGGTCACATTGTTCGATGCCGATTTCGTAACGGTCCACATCCATCAGGCTGTGGACAATCGGAGCCAGATATTTCGCTTCAATTGGAAACGCCTCACCCGTGCCGGCTTTGGCAATCACAATTTCACCAGACTCAACCCGTTCACGGGCAACACCGTGGTGTTCAGCAAAGGCCTGGGCGTCCAGAAGTCTTTGCAGGCTCGCCGTGGAAGCATCGTGAACATAGAAAAAATCGTCACATCCGGAGGTTATGCCACGGGCAATTTCCGCAAGTTCACCCAGTGGCTTCCATCTGCCTTCGCCAGCCTTCAACAGGTCAAACCAGATGTCCGGTGCCCGCAAGGGAATGCCCCATTTGCCCCCCGCATAAATGGGTTTGCCCTTGGTCCGTTCTCCGAGTGCCTCGCCATCAGCCAACAGCCGCGCCTGGGACACCAGCCGAACGCGGAAATGAGGTGTAACTGCGTCATTCGCAATGGCCAGTATCTCATCACGCACGCGTTCGGCTCCTATCAGCATTTCCCGGCTGTCATTTGGCCCAATGAGTTTGGCAAGCGGTTCGCGCAATTCGACAAAACGCACATTGTTGGCATTTCGCTTTTCCGCGTCATCTTCCTGCTCAAGTATGGTCGCAACCGTCGCCACCCGCGCCCCCTCAAACCACGGCTCGCCATGGCTCTCCATGATGGCAACAATCCTGAAGTGCTTCAGTATCCATTCCTGCAAGGGAAAGCCATATTCGACATCAAGCCACTGGCTCGACGTGAGAAAACCAAGACGCCCCCCGGGCTTCAGAAATTGAAATGCGTGGCCCCAGAAATAGACATGCAAATCCGATCGACCTGATGTCTTCAGCTTGGCTTCTTTCAGGACTTGTGCGGCGTATCTGGTTTTTTTTGTTTTCCCGATATCTTCCTGCCGGACATAGGGCGGATTGGCGATCATTGCGTCAAACAGGCCGGGTTTGATGGATTTCCCGTGACCATCGTCATAGGGAAGTTCAATCAAGGTCTTCGTTGGTGCGGTATCAAAAAAATCCGACCGCTGAATTCTGGGGTAGTTGCGTTCTTCCACCAGTTCCCGTGTTGCCAGATTGATGGTCGTCAGATGCGCCGCAAAATGCGAGATGTCGGTTCCGAAAATCGCCGCCAACAATTCACGATGGCTGAGGCTTGGTTCAAGAAAGCGTTTTCGGGCATAGGCCCTTACAAGGAATGTGCCACCGCCACATCCCGGATCAAAAACCTTGTCCGCGCCACTTTTGATGCAAAAGGCATTGATGAGATCAACAACTTCCGGCCTTGTATAATATTGCCCGAATTTGTGCCGCTCCTCCGGCGCAATCAACCGTTCAAAAATGCGGCCGATAACGTCGTAGTCAATTTTGGTAAAGTCAAACTTGTCGACATGGTCCAGAACATCACGCCAGCCATCGACCGCGGCAGTGCTCAAAAATGGAATTTGAATGCCGAAATCTTTCCGGTCAAATCCGAAAATGGTTTCATAGTCGCCACTGTCACGCTTGGCGCGGCCAAACATGCTTTCCAGCGCGTCCAGGGCATCATCTTTGGATTGAACCGAATCCGGAAACTTGAGTTCAGGCAAGCGGGCAAAGCGCTTTTTCAGCGCCTCATAAAACACCAGTTTGTTGACCGTGGCATAGCAGGCAAACTTCGATGCCCGGTCCAGCAACTCATCGCGGTCCGCCCCAAGCGTCCAGCCCTGGTCGTCGCGCATCCACTTGTCGAGTTCGCCTTTTCGGGCAGGCTCGTTTTCGCGCGCCCGCAAGGCCTGGCGGGTTTCTTCAATGGGTCGCCGGAGAAAGCTTTCCAATGCCTGCACAAAATAGTCGTCGGGGGATCGCAGCGGCAGCGGCTCGTTGTCCCTCACCAGCTTCATCAGCTTGAGGGTAAACAGCTCGATGCCATTTCTGATTTTGTCTTCAACGCGAGGGTCTAGCCGCTGGGCTTTCCGGTGAATGTCAGCGATTTCGAACTTCTCGTAAGACCGGTCAGTGCCAAGTGCTGCAGTTTTCGAGCG
>JANONM010000165.1:0-3486 GCA_031420855.1 Hyphomicrobiales bacterium | reverse complement strand
AACAGCGCTTGACGTGACCACGCAAGTCGAAGTCCTGGCCTCCATGCGGAGCATTGTCGAAGACTTCAATACTGCTGCGGTTTACATCACCCATGATCTTGCCGTTGTCGCCCAGATGGCCCACCGGATCATGGTGTTGCGCCATGGCAATCTGGTTGAAGAATCCGAAACCCGGACCATGCTGAAGCAGCCCGCCGAAGAATACACGCGCTCGCTGTGGGCGGTGCGCAAATTGCAAAAGCCGGAAAGCAAGGGGAGTGACATCACCCTGTCGATCCAGAATGTTGATGCCAGTTATTCCGGCGTTGTGAAAGTATTGGACAATGTCACGGTGCGTTTGCCACGCGGCCGCACGGTGGCTGTGGTGGGTGAATCAGGTTCCGGAAAATCCACCTTGGCACGCGCCATCACAGGCCTGTTGCCTCCATCCAAGGGCCGCATTGAATTCAACGGCAAGGCCCTGCCGCCGCGCTTGCAGGATCGTGACATCGATACCCTCAGGCGCATTCAGATGATTTACCAGTCGGCGGACACCGCCCTCAATCCCCGGCAAACCGTGCGTGATATTGTCGGCAGGCCGTTGGAGTTTTATCTCGGTCTGCGCGGTGCCGAAAAAGACCGCCGCATCGTCAAGCTGCTGGAAAGCATCGAGTTGACTGAGGACTTCATTGATCGCTATCCCGGCGAAATGTCGGGTGGACAAAAACAGCGCATCTCCATTGCCAGAGCCCTTGCCGCCGAACCCGACATCATCATCTGCGATGAAGTGACGTCAGCCCTCGACCAGATCGTGCAAGAAGGCATCCTGCAATTGCTCATGCGTTTGCAAAAAGACACCAATGTCTCCTATCTCTTCATCACCCACGACATCGCAACGGTGCGCGCCATATCCGATGAAATCGTCGTCATGCATAAGGGCAAGGTGGTGCAGCAGGGCTTGAAATCGCATGTCCTCAACCCGCCCTATCCTCCGTACACGGAATTGTTGCTGTCGTCGGTGCCTGAAATGGATCCGGATTGGCTGACGAATTTGTTGAAAGAGCGGGAAGCGGTTTAGGGGCGCTGAAATTGCATCAAGCAGCCCTTCGCGACCTCGAAGGGCCGGAAGTTCCGAACTACTTCTTCCTGTAAAGCTGTTGTGCCGCTCTCACGTGGGCTTCTGTGAAGGCCACGGCCCTTGTCATGTTGCCCAGCACTTTGATCTCCGCCGCCGACAGGCCCTTGGTGCTGGCTTGCGAAAGTATTTTCACCACTTGAAATCTTTCCAGGGTGGCTGCCATGCTTTTGCGCGATCCCACGGCATAGGCATCCACGCCCGCCTCCAGAATAAACTTCTCGGTTTTTTCAAGCCAGGCCTTGTTGTTGATCTGGCGGATGGTGGGATTTTTGGCATCGGTGTTGCACAGCAATTGGCTGGAAGAGGCAGCAAGTTTCTTGCTGCCGCGAATGAGGATTTTGCCGTCGGTCAACTGGGCCTTCAAGGAGCGCATGTTGGTGACGCATTCCTGCTTGTAGAGCTTGATCAACAAGGTGGCTTTCAACTTTGTTGCAGCTTCCGCAGCACCACCGACCGAAAGCACAAGAACGCCAACACTGAGAATTTTGATTATGCTGGCGTGACGGTGCATGTAAAGTCTCCCTGAGTCGCGCCTATGCTGCCAAAGCCATCTGGCTTTCGCAACCATATTGGCCGGATGCCATCAGCAGACCTTCGGCACCATCCAACGCACCTTCCGCCAATTCAAGGCCGAGAAAGCGGCTGCGCTCGACAGGACCCGGCAGATGAAGGGATTGCGTTAGACTCCCGGAAAATCCGAAGCGGCCATAATAAGTGGCATCACCGACCAACAACACAGAACCATGGCCCAGAACTTTCGCACTGGCCAGCGCATGGTCCATCATCTTCATGCCAAGCCCCTTGCCGCGAACACGCGCATCAATGGCCAAGGGCCCCAGCAGCAGCGATGGTCCGGCCGATCCGGCGATGACATGCCAGAGGCGCACCGTGCCGATGACGCGGCCCGATTCTGAAACAGCCGTGAAGGCCAGACCCTCCGCTGGCAAACGGCCTTCGCGCAGGCGCTCGGAAGTCTTCCGCAAACGCCCAACACCGAAAGCCCGGTTCAACAAGGCTTCGCGTGGGGCGATATCGGAGGGCAGTTCGGAACGGATGGTGACCATTGAAAGTCTCCCAAGGGTTGGACGCGTCAAGGTGCTTCGAGGCCCGCGTAGATGCGGGCACCTCAGCATGAGGATGTTTGGAAAGCCCTCACCCTGAGTGCATCGCTTATTCGCGATGCCTCGAAGGGCGAGTGACGGGGTTCAGATCACATAAGACCGGAGCGGCGGGAAGCCGTTGAAGGCCACGGCCGAATAGGTGGTGGTGTAGGCACCTGCCGCTTCGATCAGCACTTCATCGCCCACACTCAAACTGATCGGCAATGGATAAGGTGTCTTTTCATAGAGCACATCCGCCGAGTCGCATGTCGGGCCTGCAATGATGCAGGGTTCCGTGGGCGAGCCATCCTTGGCGGTAACCAACGGATAACGGATGGCTTCATCCATGGTTTCGGCGAGGCCGCCGAATTTGCCGATGTCGAGATAGACCCAGCGCGTGTTGTCGTTGGAATGCTTCTTCGAAATCAACACAACTTCGGCTTTCACCACACCGGCATTGCCCACCATGCCGCGACCAGGCTCGATGATGGTTTCAGGAATGGCATTGCCGAAATGTTTGGCCAGCGCGTCATGGATGGCATTGGCATACTGGTTGGTGCCGGGAACGGCTTTCAGATACTTCGTCGGAAAGCCGCCGCCGAGGTTGACCATTTGCAAGATAATACCGTGGGAAGCCATGGCATCAAAAATCGACTTGGCTTGCTCAAGCGCTGAGTCCCAGGCACCCAAACGGGTTTGTTGCGAACCCACATGGAACGACACGCCATGGGCCACGAGGCCAAGCTTGTGGGCATGCAACAAAACGCTTTCAGCCATTTCAGGCTCGCAGCCAAACTTGCGCGACAGGGGCCATTCAGCCCCCGCACCATCGGCCAGAATGCGGCAGAAAACTTGTGCGCCGGGGGCGGCACGGGCCACCTTCTCGACTTCTTCTTCGGAGTCGACAGCATAAAGCTTGATGCCATGGGCATGGGCCCGGGCAATATCGCGCTCTTTCTTGATGGTGTTGCCATAGGAAATCCGGTCCGGTGTGGCACCAGCGGCCAGCGCCATTTCGACTTCAGCAACTGAAGCCGTGTCGAAGCACGAGCCGAGGCCCGCCAGCAACGACAGGATTTCCGGGGCAGGATTGGCTTTCACCGCATAGAAAATGCGCGTGTCCGGCATGCTGCGGGCAAAGGCTTCGTAGTTCTCGCGCACCACCTCAAGGTCCAACACGAGGCAGGGGCCTTCAGGTTTTTCACGTCGCAGGAAATCAATAATGCGTGCGGTGGTAGCCATGGTCGTTGTCCCTTCAATCAAACTGTC
>JANONM010000164.1:0-4409 GCA_031420855.1 Hyphomicrobiales bacterium | reverse complement strand
ACACCGGCCATGCCCTGGATCATGAAATCATAGCCCGCCCGATTGGCGTAGGGGCCGGTTTGGCCAAAGCCGGTGATTGAGCAGTAGATCAGACGGGAATTGATGGCAGACAGGCTGACATGGTCCAAACCATATTTCTTTAAGCCGCCCACTTTGAAGTTTTCAACAACCACATCAGACTGCTTGGCCAGATTTTGAATGATCAACTGACCTTCAGGCTTTGCCATATCGATGCAAACCGACCTTTTGCCGCGATTGGCCGATTGGAAATACGCCGCATCGCCAAGGCTGCCATCACCATTTCGAATAAACGGCGGACCCCAGCCGCGCGTATCATCACCTTCGCCAGGCTTTTCGATCTTGATCACGTCGGCGCCGAAATCCGCCAGCATCTGGGTGGCCCAGGGACCAGCCAAAACCCGCGTAAGGTCAAGCACGCGCAGACCAACTAACGGACCCGACATTCAGCCTCCGTCATGCCTGCAAGGCCAATGCATTTGGCCAAAAGGGACCTCATCCGCCCCTTTGGGGCACCTTCTCCATGAAGGCATGGAGAAGGGACAATGTTTGAGATCTGTTCCTTCTCCACGTCTTCGTGGAGAAGGTGGATCGGGCGAAGCCCGGGACGGATGAGGTCCCTTTGGCGGCCCAATACGATAGCACTGGTCATGTCTGCAAGGCCAACCATTGTTCATCGTCCACCTCAACCCCGTGCTGGGCGGCGATTTCGAGCTTTTCGGCGTAGGGATTTTTGCTGCGTTCTCCTCCAAGGGCAAAACCAGGATCGACCGGGCAGCCAATGCCATAATTGCCGCGCACTGAGCCCGGCAACAAATACAGGCCATGGCGGACATTGCGCAGGAACAGGCGTCCATGCTCTGCGATTAGTGCGTTAACGCGTTTTGCGAGAAAAACACAGGAGCGGTTCTGCAAATCGAGGCCAAGAAGGTCCTTTTCAAGGACGACTTCGCGTCGGGGATCAGCCAAGGCCTCAACCAAAATCTTCAAACCCGGATAGCCTACCGATTCCAAAAATGCGCATTCTGCCGCTGCAGCGCTGCCAAATCCAGCTGCTTGCAGCAATCGGGCAGCCAAATTCTCAATTTCAGCCACTGTTCGTTTCATCTCAAGAGTGTCTCGGTATTTGGGTCTCAGCTTAAGGGTTGATTAGCCCTATTCCTAGAAGGAATTGAGCACACATCAAGGTTTGGCCTGAAGATTGCTGTAAACATGCAAAACCAACACATTGAGGTAGGAACAGCCATGAAAAACGAAAACACCCCAAATGCCGATGTTTCGACCTTGACGGCAGGTGACAATAAGTTCGGCAAAGTTGGCATTTTCTTGAAGATTGCTGTCATTTTGCTACTCTTGGCTTGGACAAATCCCGATATAATGGACCGCGTTCATTTGTTGCTAGACAATTCCCGATTTGCGACACTTATTCCTTATCTGGCCATTTGGGGGTTGTCCGTTGTGGTTTTCCTGATCGCGGCCTTCCAGCCAAAGCCCTTATGGCGTTGGACATGGGCGATATTACTCTCTGTCTCGGCGGGCGTTGCCTGGGGCTATCGCGCGGCAAGTCACAATGAGTTGAGCGCCTACGACATACTCTCTCTCTGGGAAGCCCGCCATGAAGCAGCCCGGGCCGGACAAATGTATGCCAGTCCGATCATGCTCGGCTTCAGCCTGTTTTTCCTGAGCATTTTTATCATGGTTGCCGGTCCGGTTTTCAAGGGTCAGAACACACGGAAATGGTTGAGTCGGCTTGGCTGGACGCCAATATTGCCGATTTTGATGATTGCCGGAATTGTTTACCTTAAAAGCGGTGGTGGATCACAGGCGCTGCCCGTGCAATTCACTTCATTGTCATTGAGCGGCTTGACGGGTGTGCGCATCGCCTTGAAACCACCCATTGGACGCCATGCTGTTGCTTGGAAGCCAAAACCGGAGTTGCGCCAGGAAAAAATTGTTTATTTGGTCGACGAAGGCATCCGGGCTGACTACGTAAGTCTTTTGCCTGACAATCCTTTCACGCCCCGCTTTGCCGCCGCCGCGACAGATATGATTGATTTCGGCCGTGCCATATCAGGCGGCAATTGCAGCCATTATTCCAACGCAACACTGCGATTTATGGTCAATCCGCGTGATATTGTAAACTCAGCCAATACAAACCCGACGATATTCGATTATGCCAAAAAGGCGGGCTATCGCACCGTGTTTATCGACGGACATACAGGAGCCGTTGCAACCGCCAGCGAGATGCAAAGCTTCATGACAATGAAAGAACGCGAACATATCGACCTGTTCACCAGCATGCATAAGCTGGCGGGTGAAGATGCCGACGATGCAGTGCTGAAACTGATCGCCGAGGAACTTGCAAAGCCGGGGCCTGTGTTGATCTACGCCAATAAAAACGGCGCACATTTTCCTTATGACAGCTCCTACAAGAGCAGCGCAGCAAAGTTCCATCCCACTGTTGCTGAGGCAGGCAAGGATACCCTCAAGACACGTGGAAATTCTTACCGCAACTCCATCGACTGGAGCACGGATCGACTGATGCCAGGATTTATCAAAGCCGCAAAAGACAGCAACGCTTTGCTGATCTACACAGCAGACCATGGCCAGAATGTTTCACCGTTCGGATTGACACATTGCGCTACGGAAAAACCTCCGACCGTATCGGCAATGGTCCCATTAATGTTGCAAATACCGCCCGGACAATTGCGCGACAGCTATGTTGCAGCAGCCGTCACACTTAAAGACAAAGCCAACCACTATATGTTGGCGCCAACCGTTCTGAAATGGATGGGATACACAGACGCCGATGTCGGAACAGTATACAAATCTTCGCTTTTGAAAGCTGATCCGGCATTTGCGCCAGCCTTCACCACCGGCGACATATTTGGTTTGTTCAGCAATGAAGTGAACTGGACGCCGATTGACGTCAACGAGGTAAAACTGGAAGAGCCTGCCGATGTCGATTGGAAGAAATTCATCGGGGCAACCAAAGCCGCCGCTCCAGCAGGAACCACCAACTAAACGGGCCAGGGCAGGGACCAGGTTTTCACATTGGTGTAAAACTTCATGGCCTCTGCCACACCTTCCTTGATGCCATTGCCGGAATCCTTGATGCCGCCGAAAGGCGACATCTCGATCCGGTAACCCGGCACTTCCCAGATGTTCACCGTGCCGACATTGAGGTGCTCAATGTAGCGCGTGATGCGGTGCAGGTTGTTGCTGCATACACCAGATGACAAGCCAAACGGTGTTGAGTTGGAAATTCGGATCGTTTCAGCATCATCATTGGGAACCCGCACAATCGGAATGATGGGGCCAAAGGTTTCCTCGTAAACCAGCTCCGATAGGTGATCGACAAAATCAATGGTGATGGGCGGCAGAACGGCACCTTGACGACCAGGATTGTAGAGAATTCTTGCACCCTTTTCCGCCGCCAGATGAACCCGTCTCTCAAAGAGTTTTGCCGCATCCTCGCTCACCACTGTGCCAATTTCGGTGTCAGGGTTTTGTGGATCGCCAAATTTCAGTTTTTTGGCCTTTGCAAGTATCCGCTCGACCAATTCATCAGCAACACGGTCCTGCACCAAAATGCGCTTGACTGCGGTGCAACGCTGGCCTGAGTTTTTGGTGGCCCCAGCAACGGCCAGCTCTGCGGCCTTGTCCAGGTCATCGCCGTCAAGATCGTCAAGTATTATCAAGGGATCGTTGCCACCGAGTTCCAGCGCAGCACGTTTGTAACCGGCTTTGCCCGCAATGATTTTGCCAACGCGCACGCCGCCTGTGAACGTTATGACATTGATGTTGTCATTGGTCACCATTTCATCGCCGATGTCTTCAGGTGTGCCTGTCACAATTTGGAACATTTCTGGCGGCAGTCCGGCTTCATAAAGAATATCTGCCAAGGCGATAGCCGTGAGCGGGGTGAGTTCTGTCGGCTTGCACACCACGCAATTATTTGTGGCAATGGCCGGTGCAATCTTGTGGGACACCATGTTGAGGGGATGATTGAATGGCGTGATGGCAGAGATGACCCCCACAGGCTCGCGTTTGGTGAATATCTTTCGCGCCTTGCCTTGTGGTGTCAAGTCACAGGAAAATATCTGGCCATCATCATGAATGGCAAGTTGTCCCGCCAGTGAAAAAACATCATAGGCCCGCCCGCACTCATAGGCCGAGTCCTTCAGTGAAAGCCCCAGTTCGAGCGTGATCAACCTGGCCAGTTCATGCTTTTTTGCACGCAACAATTCGGCTGTTCGAAACAGGATTTGCTGGCGCTCATAGCGTGTCAGTCTGGGCCGGTAGGCTGCGGCGATGGCGAAGGCCTGAGCTGCATGTTCGGCCCTTCCCGCAGGCACTGTGCCAATCACTTCATTGGTGTAGGGATAGCG
>JANONM010000163.1:0-7191 GCA_031420855.1 Hyphomicrobiales bacterium | reverse complement strand
CAGATGGCACCGACTTTCGGCGGCGTATCGGCAAGCCCCAACGCGGTTACGATGTCGTCGCGCAGCGGTCTTCTCGCCTTGGCGCAAAGCCTGCGCACCCGGGCTTCTGTATCATCGCCTGACAGCGTGGTGAGATCAATACACTGCAGGGCCTTGACCAGCCAGGCGGCCTGATAGTTTTTCTTCACACTGCGCCTTGTGCCCATGGTGGCGGCGCGGCGTTCAGCGGCAGAGAGATTGACCTGCACGTCTTCAAACCAATCGGCTTGCAGAGGGACTCCGGCATTGCGCGTGGAGCCGGGTGACTTGGCATGAACTGATTTCAACATTGGATGGTCTGTGCTCTGAGTGGGCAAGGGCTGTAATGCAATGCTTAAACAACTGCATGGGAAGCGTCAACGCAAGCTGGCCGGTTGATTGCTGCCGATCCAGAATATGTTCGCCTTCCGGGGCCAGATGGATTATTTGCCGTCTTCCCATGACCTTATCCAACGAACTTAACACGCTGCTCGAACGCACCCAAGTTGCCTTGCAGCATTACAATCTGCCACTCTTGACTGATTTAAAAATGGTCAATCTCTCGGAGAACGCCACGTTCAAGGCAACAGTTGAGGATGGCAGGTGCTTTGCTTTACGGTTGCATCGCCCGGGGTATCATTCACGCGCCGCCATTCAATCGGAACTCGACTGGTTGATGGCGCTGCGAAACGAAGGCGTGGCCATCACGCCAATTCCAATTGCTGGAAAAGATGGTGAGTTCATTCAACAGGCTGATGGCCGCCATGTGGTGCTGAGCGGATGGGAAAACGGCATCGAGCCCGCCATTGATCAGGATTTGACGGAGGCTTTTGCGACACTCGGCGAAATCGCGGCGCGGATGCATCTGCATGTGCAGCAGTGGCAGCGGCCCGCGCGATTCGAGCGCTTCACCTGGGATTTTGAAACCAGTCTTGGCGAAACAGCACCCCATTGGGGACGCTGGCGGGACGGCATGGGGGTTGATGCGGAAAGGCGGAAGTTGTTTGGACGCACTGTCGATCTGATCGGCAAGCGACTCGGTGATTACGGCAAGGTTCCGCAACGCTTCGGACTGGTTCATGGCGATTTGCGCTTGGCCAATCTCCTGCTGGATGGAGACCGCGTCAAGGTGATCGACTTCGATGATTCAGGCTTCAGCTGGTTCATGTATGATGCAGCTACGCCTGTTTCATTCCACGAGCACGAACCCCAAGTGCCTTCGTTGATCGAGGCCTGGAAGCATGGCTATCGGCGCGTGATGCCGCTTGCCAAAGCCGATGAAGCAGAAATTCCAACTTTCGTCATGCTTCGACGCCTGCTGCTGGTGGCCTGGATCGGCAGCCATGCGGAAACCGATCTGGCCCAGAGCATGGGTGTGAATTATACGGAAGGTACGGTGGGGCTGTGCGAGGATTATCTCGGGAAGTTTAGCTAAAGCATTGGGCGGTCAATTGTAGTGGACCGCAGTTTTTTTCGTCATTCCAAACGCGCATGCAGCGCAGCGGAGTAAGCGATTTGGAATGACGGCCTTGTTGGATTTGACTGACCGTCCGATGCTTTAACCGCCTTTTTCATTCAGCCTTGACACCAGTTCAAACCGGTCGACATCCACCATGCCCTTGTCGGTGAGTTTGAGGTGGGGAATGACGGGCAGTGGCAGGAAGGCCACTTGCAGAAAGGGTTCTGGCAATATTGTACCCAAGGATTTTGCAGCGGCCCGCAGGGGCAAAAGGGCATCTCGCACGTCTTCGAACGTTTTGTCGCTCATCAGGCCGGCAATGGGCAAAGACAGTTCCGCCAAGACCTTGCCATCACGCACTACAACAAAACCGCCTTGCAAATCGATCAGGCGATTGGCGGCGGTGGCCATGTCTGCATCGTCAACGCCGATGACACAGAGGTTATGGCTGTCATGACCGACAGTCGATGCAATGGCACCGTGCTGCAAGCCAAAGCCGTGGACAAAGCCGCGACCGATATTTCCATTGATTCCGTGGCGTTCAATGACACAGGCCTTGATCACATCTTGTTCGATATCGACCAGAACATGGCCCTTTGCCACGGGCAAATCCCGGCGGAGGTTTTCTGTGATAATCTTTCCAGGCAGCACGCCCATGACCGGAACTTGCTTGCCATCGCCTTCGATAAACATGTCGGCGGCACTTAGTTTTCGTGATTTGACACTGTTGTAGCCGACGGGAGAGATTGACTTTCGGCCTTGGAATATCCTGTCATCGACCAACCTTCCGGCACTCCAGACTTGCGCGACTTTACAGGACGAAAGTTCATCCAGAACCACAAGATCGGCCCGCCATCCCGGTGCCACCAGTCCACGATCCGACAAGCCGAAAGCCCTGGCTCCGGAAATGCTGGCGGCGCGATAGATGGCAAGCGGTGATGCGCCATGGGCGATTGCCGTGCGGATCATGAAATCCACATGGCCCTCTTCCGCGATATCGAGCGGATTTCGATCATCCGTACACAGAGCAATGAATGCCGAATTGAGCTCGGTGATCAGCGGCAGCAGGGCGTGCAAGTCTTTTGACACTGACCCTTCCCGGATCAAAAGATGCATGCCCTTTTGCAATTTCTCCAGCCCCTCCTCCGCCGTGGTGGCTTCATGATCAGTGCGAATTCCGGCGGCGAGATAACCATTCAAGGCAAGTCCCCGCAGCAAGGGCGCATGGCCATCAATATGTCTGCCTTGAAACATTTGCAGCTTCTCAAGGCATTCAGGATCACCATTCAAGACACCGGGAAAATTCATGAACTCGGCAAGTCCAATGACTTTGGGATGATGCATGAAGGGTTTCAAATCATGGGCGGTGAGGCGTGCGCCAGAAGTTTCCAGATGGGTGGCTGGCACACAGCTTGAAAGTTGCACGCGCAAATCCATAATGGTGTGTTCGGCGCAATCGAGAAAATACTGGATGCCAGCGGCCCCCAATACATTGGCAATTTCATGGGGATCACAAATCGCTGTGGTGACGCCGTGACGCAGCACACAGCGGTCAAACTCGTGGGGTGTGACAAGGGAGGATTCAACATGCAAATGCGTGTCGATGAAACCCGGCACCACGACCTTCCCCGTAATGTCGATTTGTTGCAACCCGTCATAGTTGCCGCAGGTTCCAACAATCCGGTCACCTGACATGGCTATGTCGGACGGGATAATGGCTCCGGTCACAAGGTCGAAAAACGCGCCGCCCTTCAAAACGATTTCACTGGGTTGGCGTCCGGCGCCTTGCTCGATTTTGTTCATCAATTGATCAGTCATGCAAAGTCGTACTCCTGAGGATGACATGCAAGCTTACAAGTGCAGGTCAGATAATTCAAAAACAGCAGATGCCAAAGCATACTACAGATCTCAGCTTATTCCGGTCGCTTGAATGTCGTCCACGAGATCATACCAAGAACATTTCGAACAACCGGAGTCATTTATGGCGATTGCGCAAGTTCGGGGTTGGCAAATCAGATTCCACCACGTTATTGCTGCTTCGAGTTTCGGAACCCGTTTGTAGAAACGGCGTGTGCGTTCTGGTTCCAGACGGGTGACCCAAGTTTCGGACAATTGATTTGCAAAAATCCCATATCAGAGAACTGTTTTTGAAAGAGCGTGTCTTGCGGCTGCCCCTGCCGCTGGTTGGCCAAAGTGGCATTCTGCTTTCCGAGAAACTGCTGCGCCGTTTGATCATGATCCTGACCGCGCTGTTTTTGGTGGCCTTGGCAACAGCCATAACTTCGCAGTTGCTCAAAGGCCGTTCGCGACATCTCGACAATGAAGCCGCGATGACGTTGTTGCATGCTGATCTGGCAACCCAGAGCTTACGCATTGCAGCACAAGACTTGAGGAATTCCGGCAGTACTGCGCCATTCCTGACAACCAAAACGTTGGAGCAGGCCCTGGGCCGGGAGGCCACAAAAAATGACCGTATATTTATTTTGGTGGATGACAGCGGTCGCGTCGCCACCAGTGCGCCTGTTGATGCCGTTGCAGCCAACAGCCTGGTCACGGATTTTCTACACTCATCTTTCTTCGCCAAGGCGCAGGTCAATGGCACCAGCATGGCTGAAACCATGTTGCTGGATGGCACGACGGTTTATGCGGTAACGCGGGAACTCGGTATCGGGTCGGGTTCGCTGTTTGTCTTGCAACGGCAGAGCGGGATTTTGCGGAATTGGCATGATGGCGTGATGCAGCTTGCCATTCTTTTTGGTGTGACATTGTTTGTGCTATCGCTTTTGGCCGGGGCATTTCATTGGCAAGCGGCCAAGGCCTCGGAAGCCGATGAGACACTGAATATTGCCACCACACGCCTCGACAAGGCGCTGGATGGCGGACAATGTGGGCTGTGGGACTGGAACCTCGGCCAAGGGCAAATCTTCTGGTCGCGGTCCATGTACCGGGCACTGGGACTGGATTCGAGCGGCAAATTATTGACCTTCGGCGATGTGGCCGATCTCATCCATCCCGACGACGCCAAACTCGACGAATTGGTGGAAGAATTGCTGACGGGTGAACGCAAGGAATTTGACCACGAATTTCGCATGCGCCACAAGGAAGGCCATTGGGTCTGGTTGCGGGCGCGGGCTGCCCTGGCATCAGGTCCCGACAATGCCGAGCCCCATCTGGTGGGCATCGTGTTTGACATTACCCGGCAGAAGACGCTCGACCAACTCAACATGCAGGCTGAAGTGCGCCTGAAAGATGCCATCGAAAACATCTCGGAGGCTTTCGTGTTGTGGGACACCGACAGCAGGCTGGTGTTGTGCAATTCGAAATACCAGCAATTCCATTCGCTGCCTGCCGCTGTCTGTGAACCCGGCACGCATTACAACATGGTGGCCAGTTCCTCACGCGAGCCGGTGGTGAAGCAATATGTGCCTGGCGAAATCAATGACCGCTCGGGTGCGCGTTCCATTGAAGTGCAACTGGCCGACGGACGCTGGCTGCAAATCAATGAACGGCGCACCAAGGATGGTGGCTTTGTTTCCGTGGGCACCGACATCAGCGCCCTCAAAGCGCAGGAAGACAATCTGGTCAAATCAGAAAAAACCCTGATGCTGGCGGTGCGGGATTTGCAGCGGGAACGCCAGACGGCGGAAGAACAGTCGCAACGCCTTGCCGAACTTGCCGACAAATATGCCAGCGAACGCAACCGGGCCGAAACCGCCAATCGTTCAAAGTCGGAATTCCTCGCCAACATGAGCCATGAACTGCGCACACCCCTGAATGCCATCATCGGCTTCAGCGAAGTCATGGCCACTGAGATGTTCGGCCCCATGGGGCATCCGAAATATGCGGAATATGGTGCTGACATTCGCAAAAGCGGGTTGTTCCTGCTGGATGTGATCAACGACATTCTGGACATGTCAAAAATTGAAGCGGGAAAAACTGACCTGGTTTTTGAGGAATTTGAAATCAGTGGTGTGGTGGATGAGTCACTGCGACTGGTCAGTCCGCGCGCCGCTGAACTGGGCGTTAAAATCAATGTCAACAAAGTGGGCGCGATCAGGCTTCATGCCGACAGGCGCAGCCTGAAACAGGTGTTGCTCAATCTCATGTCCAATGCGGTGAAATTCACCCCAAAAGGCGGCAGCGTATCGATAGCCGCCGAAGCTGACACCGATATGATCCGTCTACGGATCATTGATACGGGTATCGGCATCCCCCAACGCGATATCGAGAAACTCGGCAGGCCGTTTGAACAGGTTGAAAACCAGTTCACAAAAAGCAAGGGCGGTTCAGGCCTTGGCCTGGCGATATCACGCTGCCTCGTCGAATTGCATGGTGGCACGCTGACCATCACCAGCAAGGTGGGCAAGGGAACCACGGTTGAGGTGACATTGCCCATGCAGCGCAAGGCGGCTTGAGGGCTGGGGATTGGGTCCCTTGGCCCCAGCTCGACTTCCTTACTTCTTCTTTCTGCCTTTGCCACGTTCGCGGATGGCGGTGGCAAGGGTTTTGCGTTCTTCCGGCGTGAGTTTGGCCACGATATCAACTACAACGTCACCACCCTTTGCGGCGAGGCTTTCGGTGCCAGTGGTGAATTCGCGGATGGTGCCGCGTACGTCATCCAGCGAGAAATTTTCCTTTTCCAGCACGTCGGCGAGTTTCACACTGCTGGCTTCGGAGGCCTCGCGGAGGTTTCTGAGATCGGGCCGGTTCTGGCGGATGATCTCCATCATTTCCTTACGCCGCTCGCGGGGCAGTTCTTGCAGGAAACGGCGCGGGATGAGTTGCACATAACTGACACCGGCAAGACGCTCCATATCACCACGGCCGGAAAGCCTGCCGACAACCATGCCGCCAATCAGCAGGTTGACCATCAGGGAGAGGCCCAAAAGCACTGTCCACCAGCGGGAATTGAGTTTTGGCAACCACGAACGGCGAAGGGGTGCCAGGGGTGGGATCAAATCATTGCTCATGTCAGGTCTTCTTCCATCAGGCTTTCTGCATCATCAATACCCGTCGACGTGTTGAAGTTATCGGTGACACTTGCGAGTTCATCGCTGACACTAAATAAGTAGTCGGTGCCCTGCCCTGCAGCACCCAGCCAAATACCTGCGGCCAGCGAGGCTGCAAGGGGCAGCGCGGCAATCCAGTGTATGGACTTGGCCTTTTTGGTCGAGATTGGGAAGTTCACGACATTGCTCGCGGGATTGTCAGATTGCCGCGCTGTTATTTTGGCCAGCAGCAATTCATGAGCATCAGTCGCCAGTGGCGGTTTGCTTGCCAAGTTCAAGAGCTTGTCGAGTTCGGTGTCAGTCATTTCAACTATAACATTCTTGATCGGGGTCTTCATCTCATGACTCCTCATGGTTCAAGCTGGCCAGCAGATTGTCTTTTTCTGCGGCAAGCAATTCTTTCAAAGTGCGGCGGGCCCGGGCGAGAAGTGATTCAAGTGCGTCCACCGAAATCTCCATGATCGCGGCTGCTTCGCCATTGCTCATTTGTTCAAAATGCACCAGCGACAAAGCCAGGCGTTGGCGTTCCGGCAATTGGGCAATGGCCCGGTCTACCGTCGTCGATGCCCATTGGCGCGTCAGAACCTGCTCGGCGTTGGGCCGGGTATCCGCCACCTCTCCCGCATCATCAATGTCCTGCAGGGGCCGATGGCGAAAGCGATCCATGGCAAGATTGCTGGCCACGCGCATCAGCCAGCCTTTCAG
>JANONM010000162.1:0-6004 GCA_031420855.1 Hyphomicrobiales bacterium | reverse complement strand
CGAAGGCGCGGCACCTCAGGGTGAGGGGAAACTCTTGATTTCCCTCACCCTGAGGTGCCGCGCCCTTGCGAGCCTCGAAGGGTTGGTGGCCGCAAGTCATGAATGATGCAACAACTCCTGACGGCCATATAGAGAGCGCCCAAACCAAGAGCAAGGTTAGCTGATGGTTAATCGAATTGCCGCAACTTTATGGTGTCCAGACATGGGACCTTAGCACTTGTCTGGCATGCTGAAGACTTGGGAACTATTGAAGTTGTGGGTCATGTCATCAAATTCGCCTGAATTGTCTGCACTGGACCGCCGGAATTTTCATGCCTCGGAACATGAGGGTCTGCGGGCTGCCTTGAATTTGCCGCCGGAAGCCAGCAAGGACGACCCAACCCAGAATTATAAATTCGCCGTGTCAGAAATCTGGCAAAGCGAGCTGCTGGAATTGTTTCTGCGCAACCAGATGAACCTCGCCCCGGTCATGCCCTTGTTGACAGCTTTGGTGGCGCTTACCTCGCTGCTTTGGGTTCCGGCCTACACTGTTGTGGCCTGGTTGATCGGCACATTGGGGTGCCATTCCGTGCAACTCTATTTGTGCAACCGCTATTTTGCCAAACCCCGAACAGCTTCCCAGCAGCGCGATTGGATCGGCATGATCTCGGCGTCGGAACTGTTTCAGGGCACGTTCTGGGTCATGCCGCTTTTCTTCTTTTGGCCCTATTCCAACCCCTTGCAAAGTGCCTTCCTGGTGGCAGCCATCATGGCTGTAAGTGTGGTGCGCCTGCTGGTGGTTTCAAATTTCATGCCTGTGCTGGTGGCAGGCACTGGCGTCATCAGTATCGGCCTTGCGTTACGTTGCATTGCAGAAAGCCAATTCATCTATTTTGCCATGGCGGCCCTGGTCATTATGCTGGAAGTGTTCTTTCTGTTTGTGTCCCGCCAACTTCAGGATACGGCCCGCGACCGGCTGATTTTCCGGGCGCAGAAAGACACACTGATTGCCGAACTGGAACAGGAGCGTGACCGGGCAGAAGCCGAACGCCGCAAAGCCGAGGCAGCCAATACCGCCAAATCAGCATTCCTTGCCAACATGAGCCATGAACTGCGCACGCCGCTCAATGCCATTCTGGGCTTCTCGGAAGTGTTGCAACATGAACTGTTTGGCCCCCTGGCCAACCGCAACTACAAGGAATATGCTGGCGATATCCATTCCTCCGGTCGCTATCTTCTGGGACTCATCAACGACATTCTGGACCTCTCGCGAATTGAAGCCGGTCGCCGCGACATCCAGGAAGAACCAGTTCGGATAGCTGAGTGTCTTGAAGATGCCCATCACCTGCTGGAAGCCAAGGCTATTGAAAAATCCATTTCGATTTCCCTCGAGGTTCCCGACAGCTTGCCGAAATTGATGTGTGATCGACGCGCCATCAATCAAGTCACCATCAATTTGCTGAACAATGCGCTTAAGTTCACGCCAAAAGGCGGCACAGTCAAACTTGCGGCCCGGCTTGAGGCCAATGGACAACTGGCGCTTTCGGTAACCGACAATGGTCCTGGAATTCCACTGTTCGAACAACAACAGTTGCTGAGCGCATTCACGCGCGGTGCCTTGGCGACAAAGCAAGCCATCGAAGGTGCAGGCCTCGGTTTGCCGATCGTCAAGGGCTTGCTGGAAGTGCATGGTGGAAAACTTCAAATAAAGTCGGAACCGGGAAATGGCACGGAAGTTATTTGCCTGTTCCCGGCCGAGCGTGTTCTGTCAGGTCCACGCGGAGAAGCCATCGCCTCGTCTGTTGTCAAAACCGACACACACCGCAAACTGATTTCAATTACCGGCTGATGCCAAACAATATATAGGCTGGTCCTGCACTGCTTTTGACGATGACCTCATCGCAAATGTGGTGAACGTTATTGATCAGCAGGTGGCCCATGTCTTTTACACTTCTCGATGAACTTTGTCACAAACTCTCAGCGCTTTCCCACGCTATTTCGATGCTGGGTGTCGATGAAGCAGTGATGATGCCGGAGGGTGGCGGTGAAAAGCGGGCCGAGGCCATGGCTGCGCTGGAAGGCATGTATCACGAAATGGCCACGGCACCTGTTGTCATGGAATGGATCGACAAGGCCGAAAGCCAAGAGCTGGATGGCATGCAACGCATTGCCGTCATGGAATTGAAACGCAGTACGATCAACCGCACGTGTTTATCAGCGGACTTTGTGCGAAAGCAAACAGGGCAGCGCCTGCGCTCCGAACAGTTGTGGCGGCTGCTGCGACCGAGTGGCGATTGGAAAGCCTTTCAACCTGCCCTCGCCGCCGTCATTGACACGATGCGCGAAGAGGCGGCACTGCGGGCCGAAGCGTTGGGCCTTTCACCCTATGATGCGCTGGCAGAACAATATGATCCCGGTGCAAGGGTGGCTGATATCACGCCGGTGTTTGCCCATCTCAAGTCATTCCTGAAAGATTTTATTCCCGAAGCCGTCGAGAGGCAAAAGCAGCGTTTGGCTGCCCATCCCCTGAAACCACTCGCGGCAACCTACCCCATTGATGCGCAAAAGGCGCTTGGCATGGAGGTGATGCGGGCGCTGGGTTTTGATTTCAACCATGGTCGCCTTGATGTTTCCCATCACCCCTTTTGCGGCGGGGTTCCCTCAGATGTGCGGATGACCACCCGCTATCGCAGCGATGAATTCCTCTCGGCCCTGATGGGTATCATGCATGAAACCGGCCATGGGCTTTATGAACAGGGACTGCCGAAAGCCTGGCACCATTGGCCTTCGGGTCATGCCCGCGGCATGGCCATGCATGAAAGCCAAAGCCTGTTTGTGGAAAAGCAGATTGGTCGCAATCCAGCCTTTTGGGATTGGGCCTTGCCACTATTG
The DNA here is from genome assembly GCA_031420855.1 of Hyphomicrobiales bacterium. GTDB lineage: Bacteria > Pseudomonadota > Alphaproteobacteria > Rhizobiales > Aestuariivirgaceae > Aestuariivirga. The sequence continues at coordinate 3,133 of JANONM010000162.1, read as the reverse complement.
CGAAAGCATTTTGGTGCGGCGTTTGACGGCTGGAACACGCAGGATGTGCTGGGCCATGTCCACGCTGTCAAACCCGGTCTCATTCGCGTCGATGCTGACGAAGTGACTTATCCCATGCATGTCATCCTGCGCTTTGAACTGGAGCAGGACCTGGTTTCCGGCAAGCTGAAAACATCAGACATTCCAGAGGCCTGGAATGACAAGATGACCCAATATCTGAACCTCTCAACCAGCGACAACATGCGCGACGGCCCGATGCAGGATGTGCATTGGCCCGCCGGATCATTTGGCTATTTCCCCAGTTATACCTTGGGCGCCCTGATGGCAGCGCAACAGTGGGCCAGCATCATGCGCATCAATCCCGATATCAATGATGATGTGGCACGGGGCGACTTTACGGCCATCACAGCTTGGCGGCACGACAACATCTGGGCCAAAGCCTCAACTGCTTCAACGCCGGAATTGTTGAAGCTGGCTACCGGTGAAGCTTTGAATGCCGCGTATTTTATCCGGCATTTGAAGGGACGGTATGGGGCTTGAGGTGCGTTTGCGCTTGTATTGACAAATGGATGTACATTGGGTAGATTGAGATATGCTTGACGATATTGCAGGATTTGACTGGGATTCAGGCAATATCGAGAAGTGCCAGAAGCATGGGGTTTCGATTGCAGAGATTGAAACTTTGTTTGAAAACGATGACAATTTTGTTGGTCGGGATATTACTCACTCCAAGATCGAAGAACGCTTCAATTTGGTGGGCCGCTCACAAGATGGCCGGATGATATTCCTGGTATAATTGCGGGAAACGACGCGTTTGATCCGTGTCATCAGTGCCCGTTGCATGCACCAAAGAGAGATCGAAGATTATGAAGAAGACATTTCCGATATTTAAAACCGACGAAGAAGCAGAACATTTCATCGATACCGCTGATTTGAGTGAATATGATCTTTCCGGATTCAAACCCGTCAAGTTCGAATTCGCCGCCAAAGACCAACGCCTCAACATGCGCCTGCCGTTGAGCTTGCTGGAGGCGGTGAAAAAAAAGGCGAAGGCGGAGGGCCTGCCATATCAACGGTATATCCGGGCGGCGCTGGAGAGGGCGGTGGGGGAGAAGTGAAATTGACGGCCAGCCATATTTCATGATATGGCTAGCCTTATGAAAACCACCGTACAGATCCCGGATGCGCTTTTGGCTGATGTCAAAATGATAGCTGCGAAAAGAAAAACCACTTTAAAGAACCTTGTTGATGAGGGGCTGCGGCTTGTCATTGACAATGAACAAAAGAAGAAAAAGCCCTTCAAGCTCAAAGACTGCTCTGTAGGAGACCCAAACGCGCCTTGGCCGTTAGAAGGCAAGTCTTGGGACGAAATTCTCGCGCTCTCATATGGTGATCGAGGGTGATCGTAGTTGATACGAATATATTGGTTTACGCCTACCGGAGTGAATCTCCATTTCACCGTGCAGCCAGCAATGTAGTTAGAGACTTGGCAGAGGGCCCCAACATCTGGGGTATTGCATGGCCCAGTGCGCATGAGTTCATCAGTGTGGTGACAAATCCGAAAATCTTCAAAACTGACACTGAACTGGAATTGGCTTTTGCACAGTTATTGGCTTGGCACAGTTCCGGCCGTCACGAATTTCTGGCAGAAACGGGCACGCACTTGGATGTCATTCAAACATTGGCTATTGCGGGATCCATAAAAGGAGCAAAAATCCACGACGCCCGCATTGCGGCGATTTGTTTGCAACATGGGGTGACGGAACTTTGGACAGCAGATAGGGATTTTTCACGGTTTCCGAAGCTGAAGACGCGGAACCCGTTGGTGGGGTGAGGTTGCTCTTCACTTGGACGATTACTCGAAAAACTCCTCGTCGATCTTCTTCATTTCAAATACCTCCTCAACCCGGCAACCGACATTGAATCTGATCATGAGTTTTGTCAGGTCGCGGCCATCTATAAGCACGATGCGCTTGCCAAGTTTTTCTGCAGTTTCCATCGCAGCTTTGGTGAACGACGAGGTCGTTACGAAAAGTCCCTTGCTGGCCTTGTGCATGTCCAGGCTGCCAAAGAAATCACGAATGTCGCCTGCTCCAACTGTCACATCTTCGGCATAGCGTTTTGCCTGAACATAAACTCTATCCAGCCCCAAAGTGTCTTGATCAATCACACCATCAACACCATTGTCCCCTGACTTGCCGATTGCTTTGCCCGCTTGCGCCAGAGTGCCGCCGTAACCCATCGCAAGCAATAGCTGCACCACAACTCTTTCGAAGAATGCGGGTTTGGATATTCTGAGACGATCTAATATGTCATTGCCAAGTGCTGCGTGAATTGTGCGACTTGTGGTGCGCATCAAATCATCTGGAGTCTGGCTGTCAGGTGCTTGATTTTCAGCAACTACAGCTTCTGTACTCTCAGATTCGACTTCGGAGTTAGTCCGTTTTTGAAAATCCAGGAACTCTTTAAATTGTTTGAGAAACTTGATGTCAATCCTTCGCACGTCACTCGCCAAAACGTCGCGGCCTCTTTGTGTAATGTTTATGTGTGCGCGTTTGGTTGCTTCAACCAATCCTGCTTGCTTCAAGTACTGACGCGCCCAATGAACACGATTATAGAAAATTGGCTGTTTCCCACTCGGAATTAATTCACTGAGTTCTTCGTCCGTGATTTGAAACTCGATTGTAAGCTTATCAATAATGTCACCAATTCGAATCTCACCCGCTGCAGCATGTTTTAAGACTGGTAACATGAGCGTTTGATAGTCTGGAATTGCCATTGTTGATCCCACGATGATTTTTTCTGTTTAAGAACGTTAGCCACTTCAATGAAAAATCAGAGCCCCAATTCACTGTGTGAACCAAGTCGCACCAAATGCAAAACTTCGTCATGAGTTTTGCGATAGATCAAAACTAAGTCAGGCTTTATATGCAGATCACGGTGGTATTGCCACTTACCTGTTAAAGGATGATCCCGGAGTTTCTCTGCGAGTGGTTCACCTGTCAAAATTTGGAGTAGTAGTTCAGGAAACTCTTTTCCCAATGTCAAACCGTGACGACCTTTCAGTTCGCGTTTGTAATCTTTCTTGAAGCGCGAGGTTCGGTTAATCGTCGGCATTCAAATCCGCCATCAA
>JANONM010000161.1:0-3946 GCA_031420855.1 Hyphomicrobiales bacterium | reverse complement strand
AACAGGCGTTCAGCGTGTACTGGGGCTCGTGAAAACATCAATGTATCCATCACGGCAATTCCCATGACGCCGCCGACATTGCGTACCAGATTGAACAGGCCTGAGGCATCGCTGACCTTGTCGAGCGGGAAAAGCGACAAGGCAATGCGGATGGGTGGCAAGATGCAAAGTGCCACCGAAGCGCCGCGCAACACCAGGGGCCAAAAAAGTTCTGGTGCATCGGACAACACAGTCAATTGGGCGTTCAGCGCCAAGCTTGCACTGAACAAGACAAAACCCAAGGCGGTGAGCAGTCGCGCGTCAAAAAACCGGTCAGCGGCAACGGTGAGTGGCGCTGCAATCACTTGCGTGATGCCCATGACCAGAACAATGGTGCCAATGGTAAGCGGTCCATGGACACGCACATAACCAAGAAAAACCGGCATGACATAGACAGATGAAAACAACAGAAAACCCAACAGGAAAGACAGGGCGCAGCCATAGGCCAAGTCGCGGTTTTTGAGCAGGTGAAACAAGATGGGGGAGCGGGGTCTTTTGACGGCAAAATACAGGCAAGCTGCGGCAGTTGCAAAACAGCCAAGCACAACAGGTGAAAGCCAGCCGCGCCCCGGCGCCTCCTTCAAGCCAACGATCAAAAGCGCCAAAGACAAACCAAAGCTGAAAAGCGCCAGCCAATCCAGTTCGTGAAGAATGTTCCATTGCCTGGCAATGCGCGGCAGGAAAATCAATCCAGCCAGCGTTGCGATGATGCCAGGGCCGACATTGATCAGGAACAGCCAATGCCATGAATAATGTTCGGTCAGCCAGCCGCCGATAATGGGTCCAAGGGTGGGGCCGAGCACGGCCAGAAATCCGCCCATGGCAGTCGCAAAGGTTTGTTCAAGGCCTTTGGGGAAAAGCAGGAAGATGGCTGAAAACACCAGCGGAATCAAAACGCCACCAGCAAAGCCTTGTAGAACCCGCCAAGCCAGCAAATCGGCGAAGCCCGAAGACAAGGCGCAGCCGATAGACGCAAAAGTGAAGGTGGCAAGTGCAATAACAAACAGCCAGCGCATGGACAGAACGCGCGTCAGCAGGGCGGTGACCGGGATGGCGATGACTTCGGCGATGATGTAGGATGTTTGCACCCAACTCATCAGATCGGCACCGATATGCAGGGCTTCCTCGATGGCTTTCAGCGACGTGACAACTACCTGGATATCCAGGATGGCCATGAACATGCCGATGCACAACGCGGTGTAGCCGAGCCAGCGCGGCACAAAGGGCAGGTTATAGGTTTTGTCGGTCATCGAATCTTTTTGCGCCTCGTCGTGTCTCTTACGGCATTGTTGTTGGTTTGGGTTGATCAAACCAGCGCAGTGAACTGGGAGGGGCATGAAGGGTTTTTTGGCCAGACGATGTCGCTGGATGAATTTGTCGAAGGGATAGCGCCACCGATCATCCGGCCAAAGCCCGATTGCTGGATTCTGGCTGAACAACATGCCGAAAATGCCTATCAGCAAGTGCCTTTGCCGGGTGTCAACTGCCATGATAAAATTCCAGACAACCGCCCAGACAAACGCCCAGACAAACGCATTGTGCCCGCCAAACCTGAAGTGCCAAACACTGAATAGTTGCGGCTTGACAGCTTGGGGGAGGGGCGGCATACAGCCCTCGCATTGTGATTTTCTTCGCTGAAATTCCCGATGCTGGTTTCCGGGACACGTTAATCCGGGAGAGTGTCCCGAGTGGCAAAGGGGGGGGACTGTAAATCCCCTGCTTTACGGCTTCGTAGGTTCGAGTCCTACCTCTCCCACCATTTCAGGTGCCCGTGATCAGGTGTCAGGTGCCAATCGCCCTTGTTTTGATACCTGACACCTGATACCTGACAGCTGAACGCGGGTGTAGCTCAATGGTAGAGCAGGAGCCTTCCAAGCTCAATACGAGGGTTCGATTCCCTTCACCCGCTCCAACATCTTTTGGTGTGCGAGCTTTCATTGTTCTGCAATGTGCGCAGAACTGAAGCCAAGTTCAGGCTTTGGTCGGCATAGCAATGTGTGGAAAGCGTTGGAATGCAATCAATTGATATTGCGCCAGACTCATTTTTTTAACCATCACAAGATTAATCTCCCGCAGAGTTGGGTGGGAGACTTGTTTTGGGTAAACGTTGGGTCGTTGTTGCATGTGTGTTGGCAACTTGTGTTGGTCTGTATTTTACAATATGGCGCGTGGCGAACTGGCAACTGGATGCAACCTGGAAAAACCATGTTGAAAGCGAACGCGCCGACCTGAAGTTTGAAGGTGACGCGGCGAAAGACAAGTTCCTGAGTGTCTATGGTGGCCTGCGGACAATATCACTTTTGCCAAGCGTCAGGTCAATTGACGGGCAAACCAGCAACTTGACAGCTGATAGCCTTGCCAACATTCAACAGATCTACAACAGCCTGAAAACCCAGCTTGATCTTTCCGAAATCTATTTATTGCCAGTCGCTTTCAATCCACAACGGATAAATCCGGCAACCGGAAAGTTTGAAGAACCCGTTGTGGTTTTTGATGAACTGATTGTGCAAGGTGGAAAGTTTGCGAAAGCGGATGATCCTTTCAATGCTGCAAAAGCACCAGTCATGGCATCGGCACCTGCCGGGCAAGAGGAAGTGGAAAGTGCGGAATATGAAGTCATGGTTGAACAACTTCGGCTGTTTTCAAAAAACCATCCGCGGCAACTGGCCAAATCCGCTTTGAAACCTGCGATGTTAAGCTCGCCGGAAACCATTACTTGTGACAACACGGTTTTCAACAAGACCCTGAATGACGAAGACCGGCTCGGCATCATTTTTTCCGTGCCTTTCTATGGCGAAGACGGCCTGTTGCGTGGCATGGTTTCCGCCATCGTGCGCAAAAATGTCATCACGTCGTTTGCCCGGGATAAGAGCCACTCGATTGTCAGACCAGGTGGTTTTGGCTTCTCAACAGCGCACGGGAAAACAGTTACGGATTTTGGGGCATTCGTGCCCGAGTTATTGGCATCCAACAACGACCAAGACCTGCGCTTGCAATATGCCATTGATATCCGGGACAATGGCGGCGTCTGGGTGTTGCGCGATGACAAGAAAAGTTCGGCATTTTACAGTTCACCTGAATTCCGCGGGATCAAGTCGTTTGCATTTTGGTCGATGCTCGCCGTTACATTTGCAATGTGTCTGGCCTTGGTCGCATATGCTGCAAGCGTCAGGCGTGCTGATTCATTGCGGTTTGCAGCGACACATGATGCATTGACTGGTTTGCCAAATCGCCTGTTGATCGAGCGACACATCCAGCAACTCATTAACGCTTGCAGTGTCAAGGCAGATGAGTTTCAGGCGTTGTTTTATCTTGACTTGGACAAATTCAAACTGGTCAACGATACGATGGGACATCAGGTTGGTGATGATGTCTTGAAATGTGCGGTCGAAGTCATTCGGCGTTGCCTGCGCCAGACTGATATGGTGGCGCGCATTGGCGGTGATGAGTTTGTGGTGCTGTTATCCGGAATGAAGTCGCTGGACCAAATTGATGCCCTTGCCAAACGCATCACAAAGGAAATGAAGGTGCCTATGAAAGTCGGTCGGCAAGAAGCTCATATTGGAACCAGCATTGGGATTGCCTTGATCGATCAGGATACCAAGTCAGCCAATGACTTGTTGCGGCATGCTGATTTGGCATTGTTTCGCGCCAAAGCCGAAGAGCGCGGAAATTTCCGGTTTTACACTTCTGAAATGGATGCTGAACGCGAGGAGCGTCGGGGATTTGAAGCAGACCTGAAAAATGCGCTGAAAAACAACGAATTTGTGCTCCACTACCAACCCATCCACAACACGGATACCAGTGCAGTTACCGGCTATGAAGCACTGGTGCGCTGGCAGCATCCGATCCGCGGCATGGAGCCGCCCTTGAGTGTTATCTGGATTGCAGAAGAGACCGGCCTAAT
>JANONM010000160.1:0-1926 GCA_031420855.1 Hyphomicrobiales bacterium | reverse complement strand
ATCAATCACCGTGCGCGAGGTTGGAGCCAAACCGAGTGAACCTGTCAGGAAACCAAAGTATAGTACAACGCCGAGCAGACCGAGGCCCGCAACCAGCAAGCCCGTCACCGCGCCCGCTTTGAACGCCAGGTCCAAACCACCTGCCAAAGACTTGGTTGCGGCTTGTGCCACGCGCACATTGGCGCGGACGGAGACGTGCATGCCGATAAAGCCTGCAAGGCCGGACAGGATGGCACCAATGGCAAAACCAATGGCGGCATAACGGCCAAGCAGAAACGCCGTGATCACGAAGATCACAGCACCTACGGCGGCGATGGTGTAGTATTGGCGCTTCAGGTAGGCCGAGGCACCTTCGCGCACCAGGCCGGAAATTTCTTGCATACGGGCAGAACCAGCGTCAGCAGCCATCAGGCCGCGCGTGGTAATGATCCCGTACACGATGGACAACGCGCCCGCGAGCACGATCAGCCAGAGTGTGGAAGTCATAGGGGGAATCCTCAAAGTTCAAGTTGACCCGAAACCCCGCTGTTGGCCGCTGGTCCTGGAACTCAACCTCAGAACACAGCGCTTCCCTGCCAAAGGGTTGGGCGATGGCCCGCTATGCCAAGTTTCGGTCCTGTTTTCAATGGGGAATATGCATCAAAGCAAATGGTGGCATGAGGGGCGCAACTCAGGTTTTTGCGGGGAGAATTGTTTTGGCAATTGCGCTGTTCCTGGACAGGCTTGGCAAAATCAGGTCAATAGTCCTACTTGTCGTCATCCCCGCGAAAGGCACACGAGTGTCCGGGGAAAGTTTTAGGCTTTGAAAGTGATGCGACATTTTATGGGTTTTCTTGAAGTTTACAAAAATCAATCTCAGAATGAGCGACTCCATAAAATCGTCATTCCAAACGCCCGCCCTATCGCGGGCGATTTGGAAACCCGCTTCGGCGGCAACAAGCCCAACTGGTTGAAACAAAGCGGGGTTCCAGCTCGCGCTCCGCAAGGGCTCCGCTTGGCTGGAATGACGGACTTTGGAGTATTATGCCAACTCATAAACTTTCCCTGGACACTCGTGCCCGTTCGCGGGAATGACGATTTTGTTGAAAATATCGACCAAATTCCAGGTTTCGGCAGCAAACCAAAAGGATGTGTACATCTGATGGCGGCGAAGGCCGGGATTGTGGAACAGGGGTTGGTTATGCATTTAACCAGCTTTGACAAGTTCAACAGTTCTTTGGATTGAGTGCCCTTAACTACAGCCGCTAACCCAAAGTTCAAAAGGGACAAGCAGAGTGAAGCAACTTCCAAATACCCAAGCGTTTTACGACTTGGCAAATCGGATCATCTGGTTTGAACCATCAGACATTGCCCTGCGGGACATGCCGCGTTTCATGGCCTACGCCTTTCGCTTTGCAACCCACGACGATATGCAGCTGTTGCGCACACAATTGAGCGATGATGATTTGCGATCCGCCCTGGCCACAGCACCACCCGGCATCATCGACCCACGCTCCTGGAGCTATTGGCACGCGATATTGGGAACATTTCCCGCGCCACCGCAAGTCGGGCGCAGATTTCTTTTTGCAGATGAAGGGCGCTGATCAGGGAGTTTGAGCTTCACAGCAACAGCTGAACTTGTCGAAATTGCGATTACATGCTATGATGAAACTGCGGGTTATGAGCGGCAAGCAATTGCACGCGCAATTCTGGAGTTTTGCATCATGCCGACACGCAAATGGAAAACTGAATATCTCGTCAACACCACGACGACGGGCGCTCAGATCAGCTCGAGCGTCGCCGGTCTCGCCGGTGGCGGCTATGTCGTGGTCTGGCAGGATGACAGCACCGCCGAGTCAACAATCCGGGCGCAGCGCTACGACGCGGTGGGCAACCGGGCCGGCGGGGAGCTGACGCTTTTCTCCCAGTTCCTGGGGGGCGAATTGG
>JANONM010000159.1:0-1632 GCA_031420855.1 Hyphomicrobiales bacterium | reverse complement strand
GATGTAGAGTTTTGCGGTTCTGTCGATATCGCTTGTGGCGATTGCGCCCGTGGCAGGCGTAACTTGAAATGCTGTTTTCGTATCGGCCAATGATTTGGTTTTGACGGGCACAGGTTTCAGATATTCATACATGCCCTCGCGGCCGCCTTCCCGGCCAAAGCCGCTTTCGCGGTAGCCGCCAAAGCCTGCTGCCGCATCAAACAGGTTGGTGGAATTGATCCAGACAACACCAGCCTTGACACGGGCCGCTTGATCCAATGCCAGATTGATGTTTTCTGACCAGATGGTCGCAGCAAGTCCGTATCGCGTGTGATTGGCAATCTGTATTGCTTCATCGGGTGTGCGAAACGTCATGGCGGCCATGACAGGGCCAAAGATTTCCTCGATCATGACAGTTGATGAGGGTTCAACATCAAGGAAAAGCGATGGAGGGAAATAGTTTCCGATACTGGGTAGCGGACATGAGGCCTGCACCAAAGTGCCGCCATCAGCCTCGCCCTTGGTCACCATCTCGGTGATCCGTTTCAGTTGAACAGGATCGACCACCGGTCCCATGTCCATGGATTTGTCGAGGGGATCGCCGACGCGCAAGGTGTTCATGCGGCGCTGCAGTTTGGCGGTAAATTTTTCAGCGATGGATTCCTGCAAAAGCAGCCGCGATCCGGCGCAACAGGTTTGGCCCTGGTTGAACCAGATGGCATCCACAACGCCTTCGACAGCCGCATCCAGATCAGCGTCGGCATGCACGATGAAGGGGGATTTTCCACCGAGTTCGAGCGAAAGTTTTTTGCCGGAACCTGCAGTGGCGCGGCGAATCAAGCGGCCCACTTCGGTTGAACCAGTGAAGGCAATCTTGTTGACATCGGGATGGGTGACAAGCGCTTCGCCGGTTGCGCCGTCGCCTGTCACGATATTGACGACGCCAGCGGGAAGCCCTGCCTCGTGGCAAATTTCGGCAAAGGCGAGGGCAGTAAGCGGCGTGTATTCGGCGGGCTTCAGAACAACGGTGTTACCCGCCGCAAGGGCCGGGGCAATTTTCCAAGACAGCATGAGTAGCGGAAAATTCCACGGAATGATTTGTCCACAAACGCCAATCGAAACCTGATCCGGAAATTCATCGTCAAGAAGTTCAGCCCAACCCGCATGGTGATAAAAATGCCGGGCCACCAGGGGAATGTCGATGTCCCGGCTCTCGCGGATAACCTTGCCATTGTCCATGGTTTCGAGCACCGCCAGAAAACGCTCGCGCTTCTGGATCAATCTCGCGATGGCATAGAGATGCTTGGCGCGGGCGTGGCCTGAAAGTTTCGACCACGGGCCATAGGCTTGGCGGGCTGCGTTCACAGCTGCATCAACATCATCACTGGTGCCTTGGGCGACACTTGCCAGTTGCTCCCCTGTGGCTGGATTCATCACTGGAAAAAGTTCGGTCTTGGCGCTGGTTTGAAACGTGCCATTGATGAAATGGCCAAAGCCCTTTTGATGATCCTTGAGCCAGGCCAGCACATGGCCATTGGCTTCGGGGGCTGGACCATAATCCATGGTGTTCAGGATTTCTGTGACGGATGGCATGGATCAAATCCTCAAGCGAGCGCGTGGTGGTGAAGGGCGGCATAGCGGCCCGTGACGTGG
>JANONM010000158.1:0-4509 GCA_031420855.1 Hyphomicrobiales bacterium | reverse complement strand
CATGTTCAATAGCGGTCCCCGACTACCCTCTGCCAAAGAACTCATTGTGCTTGATATGCTGGCGGGCAAAAAGGAAATGTATGGTCTTGAGATGGTGCACGCGTCGAACGGCAAACTGGCCCGCGGAACCATCTATGTCATGCTGATGCGCATGGACGACAAAGGCTATGTGACTTCGCGGCAGTTGATGGAAGAGAATGTATCGGGACTGCCGAAACGGGTGTTTTCGATAACCGGACTGGGGCAAAGGGCTTTGGCAGCGGCGCGGTCGGCGCAGGCGGTGTTTGGTGGCGCGGAGGTATGGGGATGAAACTTTTTCTCGAAGTCTTGAAGGCGCAAACTATCATTGGTCTGGGCTTGGTCGTTTTTTCCGCAGTCGTATTTGTAATATTGTCAGAAAGTGGACTTTCTCTGCTTTTGACCATACCAATTACGTTGAGGGTTTTTATGGCATCCTTCGCATACGACCTGCCAAACAGCCCATTGAAAAACAAAGAATCGAAAAGACTTTCTGGTGTGCCGGGTAACTATTTCGTCCAAGCTATCCAATTTCTCGTCTGCAAGAAAAGATATGAGGAAATCTATCTGCCTATTATTTTAGACATGCGAGAGGAATACTTCGAGGCCCTGTCGCAAAACCGTATCTGGAAAGCCCGCTGGGTTCGCGTGCGTGGCACATGGTCTTTCTTTGCCGCCATGGGGCTGGACCGGGCCTTTGTTTTTGGGTCATTCTTCGTCAGGGCTTGGAAAAGCGTCAACTGAGGAGCGTTGAAATGTCTGCATTGAAAGATGTTTTAAACCGTGCGCAGTACTGGCCTGTCAGTGCGCAAGAGGAATTGCTTCGCGCCGCGATGGTTATTGAGCGCAATCAAGATGTAGATTTTGAATTGAATTCTGCGGATTGGAGAATAATCGACGAACGTATCGCCGCGGCAGCGCGTGGCGAAATTGCGGGAGATGCCGAAGTAGAGGCGGTATTTGGCAAATACAGACTGGCATGAAAGTCCGCTATAATCGCGGAGCTGTTGCTGATCTGGATGAAATACTCGATTTTATTTCTGAAAGAAATCCAGCAGCGGCAGCTGCCCAACTCTTGAAATTTGAAGCCGCAGCCCGCCTCATCAGCCGAAATCCCGAAATTGGCAAACCAACCATGCGCCACAATCTCCGGCGCATTGTGCTTGGCAACTATCTGCTTGTTTACGAAATTGGTGCCACAGAAATCACCATCCAATATGTCCGCCACGGTGCCAGACGACGTCCATGGGAAGACGCGTAAGACAATTTTGCAGAATTATTTTAGATCAAACGAAAAGGGTATTCGCATGAACAAGTTGTTGCTGAAAAACGTCGCCCTTGCCCTCGCCGCGCTGGTTGCCGCCACGCCCGCCCAAGCCGCATGTCGCTTTACTTCCACCATCACCGTGCCGCCAAATCCCGCCACGGAGAAAACCTCCAAACACGCATATGGGCTGAAGGATGGGTCACGGATGTTTTTGGGGCAATTTTTCATTGACGCTGATGGAGCGCCCCGCGCCTATCATGCTGATGATGCTGTGGCGATGGATAATCTTATCAATGCGGGAGAGCCTGGCAACTGGTGGGCGCTGGCAACGGATGCCAAGGACTGTGGTCGCACGGGAAAGCCAATTGTTCAGTCCACGGACGATCCGGCACCGGGATATTATGTCGTGATGACATCAATGTCTGATCCGGCGATTGAAGATTGTCGGCGGCAGGGGAAATATGTTGACCCGGAAAAAATTCCCTATGTGGCCCTGTCGCAAAAAATCCGACCCTTTGATTACGAAAACAACGAGGGTGCGCTTGCTCTCATCGTCAATCTTCGCACCGGAAAGCGGGCTTTTGCGGTTTTTGCAGATCAAGCGCCGGATTATGGATTTGGCGAGGGTTCCATGGTGCTGGGCAAAGCGTTGGGCCTTGATCCCGACCCAAAGTCAGGAGGCACCGATGCGCGGGAGAACATGTTTGTGATCTTCCCCGATGAATTGGGCTTTACCCGCGATGTTGGAAAAATCACTGGAGCGGCCCAAGCGGCTTTCCAAAAATGGGGCGGCAATACCAAGCTTGAGGATTGCTTGAAGCTGCTGAAGAAATCAAGGAAGTGAGTTTCAACGCTTGCGCTTGATGAGATTTTTGTATTTGAATCCATGCTTGCTGGCGGCCACTTTGCGACATTTTGTTGGTGAAGAACGAACCAATCGCCCCACTTATGCAACCCTGGCGCGGCACTATCAATCCGGTTGTTTTTGTGCCAAGCTCCTCTCCGTCCCAGCACTCAATCCCGGAGGAAAATAACATGTCCTTTACCGAATGGATGATCAGCGGTCCTGAAATCTCTTCCTGCAATTGTGCCTATGGCTGCCCTTGCCAGTTCAACGCCTTGCCGACGGACGGCACGTGCCGGGCGGCGGTTGGCATGCAAATCACCAAGGGTCATTACGGCAAGGTCAAGCTTGACGGCTTGCGCTGGGCCGCGACGGCGGCGTGGCCGGGGCCCATTCACATGGGCCACGGAGAAATACTGCCCATTGTCGATGAACGCGCCACACCGGAGCAGCGCGAGGCCCTGCTCAAGATCATGTCGGGTCAAGACACTGAACCCGGTGCCACCTTCTTCAACGTCTTCGTGTCGATGTGTGAAAAGGTGCATGAACCGATGTTCAAGCCCATCGAGTTCGCTGTCGACATGAAAACCTGCATTGGCCACATCAAGGTGCCGGGTGTGCTTGATGTGAAAACCGATGCCATCCGCAATCCGATAACGGGCAATGCCCATCACCCCAAAGTGTCGTTGCGTGCGGGGTTTGAATTCAGTGAGGCGGAATTTGCCAGTGGCACCATCAAATCTGATGGTCCAATTGCGCTAGATACCAAGGGCAGGCACGCCCACCTTGCAAACCTGCATATGACGGGTCAGGGCATCGTGCACTGAACTTCGGCGGTCCCGTGGCTGCTGGTTCAGTTTTCGAAGGCATCGCGAAACAGCAACGCTGGTTTGTGTTGGCGGGGCTTGCTGCCGTCGCCATTGTCGGGCTTCTCGCCACTTTGCAAACGGGCGATATGTTGATGATGGCGGACCCCGATGCGGGTGGCATCCTTGCCTATGCGGTGCTGCTGTTTGCCATGTGGTGGACCATGATGATGGCCATGATGTTGCCCTCGGCAGCACCGGCCATTCTCACTTATGGCGCACTGAGCCGGAAATTTTCAGAAAAGGGTGCTTATGCCGCACCGCTTGGCATTTTCGTTGCAGGCTATGGGCTCATCTGGACGGGCTTTTCCGTTGCAGCCGTCGCGTTGCAGATGCTGCTCAGCGATGTCATTGCGCTGTCAATGATGATGGCGGTGACCAGCGCTGTGGTTGGCGGTGGTTTGCTGGTTGCCGCCGGCCTCTACCAATTCACGCCCCTGAAAGCATCCTGTCTGAAGAATTGCCAATCGCCATTGATGTTTCTTGGCCGCCGTTGGCAACCGGGCAATCGCGGTGCGCTGCGCATGGGGCTGATGCATGGCCTCTATTGTCTTGGTTGTTGCTGGGTATTGATGGGTCTGCTGTTTTATGGCGGCGTCATGGAACTGCGCTGGATTGTTGGCCTTGCGCTTTACGTGGCTGCCGAAAAGCTCATCCCGGCAGGCAACCGGCTCAGCCAGTTCACCGGGCTCCTGTTGATTGGCTGGGGCTGCTGGACGATCTACCGCGCGGTGGTATGAGTTTCCTCCCCGACGCCGACACCCCTGAAACTTTCTGACATATTCCCGCGTGTCGTGAATCATCTTTGCTGTGGCGATAATCCTCCTGTGCTAGAGGCGCGACATGTTATCGAAGCGACACATCGCTCAAAAAACGACAGGGAACGCCATGACCGTTAAATCCGACATTGAAATCGCCCGCGAAGCAAAAATGCTGCCGATCATGGCGATTGGCAAGCGGTTGGGCATTCCGGAAAAAGACCTCATTCCCTATGGCCACACCAAGGCCAAGGTGGAGTTGAGTTATATTGATGGCCTGGCCCAGAAGAAAAACGGCAAGCTCATTCTCGTCACCGCCATTAATCCCACACCCGCTGGCGAAGGCAAAACGACGACGACGGTGGGCCTCGGCGATGGCCTCAACAAGATTGGCAAGAAGGCCATGGTGGCGTTGCGCGAACCATCACTCGGTCCGTGCTTTGGCATGAAGGGCGGAGCGGCGGGCGGCGGCTATGCGCAGATCGTTCCCATGGAAGATATCAATCTGCATTTCACCGGCGATTTTCACGCCATTACATCTGCCCATAATCTGTTGTCGGCGATGATCGACAATCACATTTACTGGGGCAATGAATTGGGCATCGACACGCGCCGCGTGGCTTGGCGTCGTGTGATGGACATGAACGACCGGGCGCTGCGCGATATCGTCTGTTCGCTGGGAGGCGTGGCCAATGGCTATCCGCGCGAAGCGGGTTTTGACATCACAGTCGCTTCGGAAATCATGGCGATCCTTTG